>CACZQG010000224.1 GCA_902783235.1 uncultured Ruminococcus sp. | reverse complement strand
GAATACTCGTGTATTTCAAGCCTTTCCGACGCAGAAGTTCAGTATTTAGACAAGCAGAAAATTCAAGATTTAGTTGGGGGATCAATATCGCTGATCTTTTTTTAAATGATAATTTTCGACAGTGAAAATGTGATATAATAAAGGCGGAATAAATATGCTGTTTAAGGCTGATTTTGCATTCGGGAGCGTCAGGGATATAAGTGTCGCTTTCCTGAAAAAACATAATATCAAGGGTCTTCTTTTAGATCTGGATAATACCCTCACTACCCATGATAATCCTGTACCTGCACATGGTATAAAGGAATGGGTGGATAAAATGAAAAAGGGCGGTATCGGGATGGTAATTGTTTCAAACAACCACCCTCCCAGAGTCAAGCCCTTTGCCGATAAGCTGGGCATAGATTATATATGCGAAGGAAAAAAGCCTTTGTCCAATGGCTTCAACAGAGCCCAGAGGCTTTTGAAAATACCCTTTTCCAAGCTGGCTGTGGTGGGAGATCAGATATTTACGGATATGCTGGGGGCTAATCTCAAAAGGATCAGAGGGATATTTGTCTATCCTATACAGCTGGAGGATAAGGATAAGAGATTTCTCAGATTCAAGAGAATTATTGAAAAGCCCTTTTTACCCAAGCTAACAAAGGAAATATAAAGGAGAGATATAATGTCAGCAAGATTCGGACCTGCCGGTAATTCCGACAGCTTTTCAAAAAAATACAAGTCCTCCACGGATGCCCCTCTGTTCCTGAAGGAAATAGGGCTGGATCACTATGAATACCAGTGCGGAAGAGGAGTCAGGGTGAGTGACAAGACTGCCGCAGACCTGCGTAAAAAGGCAGAGGATACAGGTATTACTTTATCCCTTCATGCACCGTATTTTATATCCCTGTCATCCCTGGAGGCTGAAAAAAGGGATAACAGCATAAATTACATACTCCAGAGCTGTGATGCTGCTATGAGGATAGGCGCAGACAGAATAGTTATACACAGCGGCTCATGCTCTAAAATAAGCCGTGAGGAAGCCTTAGAGCTTGCTAAGGACACTCTTACAAGAGCAAGAGCAATGGCTGTAGAGCAGGGCTATGAAAGCATACATTTCTGCCCTGAGACTATGGGAAAGACAAATCAGCTGGGTACTCTTGAGGAGGTGCTGGAGCTGTGCCGCCTGGATGATACCTTTTTGCCCTGTATAGATTTCGGACACCTCAATGCACGTACCTTCGGCGGGATCAAAACTATAGAGGACTATGAAAAAATGTTTGACCTTGTGGAGGATAAGCTGGGGCATGACCGCTTCAATATATTCCACAGCCATTTCTCAAAAATAAAGTATACCCAGCCGGGAGGAGAAAAAAATCACCTTACCTTTGAGGATACAGAATATGGTCCTGATTTTGAGCCTCTTATGGAACTGACAGCCAGAAAAGGCATATCCCCTGTGTTCATCTGTGAAAGTGCAGGTACTCAGGCAGAGGATTCTCTGAGAATGAAAACGGAGTATATGAAATACATAAAGTAAGCTTTGGGAGACAGAAAGGAAACAATAATGAAGAAGATACTTGTAATAAACGGTCCCAATTTAAATCTGTTGGGGGAAAGAGAGCCGGGCATTTACGGTAATGATACATATGATACCCTTTGCGAAAAGCTCATAGACAAGGCTGAGGAAATGGGTATCAAATGTGAGGTCTTTCAGTCAAATCATGAGGGCGTTATAATAGATAAGCTGCATTCTGCCCGTCTTACCTTTGATGGTATAGTACTGAATGCAGGTGCATTTACCCATTACAGCTACGCCATAAGAGATGCTATTGCCGCCATAAAAATACCTGTGGTGGAGGTGCATATCAGTAATGTGTTTGCAAGGGATGATTTCAGGAAAAATTCTGTTATCGGACCTGTGTGCAAGGGCAGTATTTCCGGATTTGGCTTTGATTCCTATTACCTGGCAATGGATGCACTGGCAAAATACGGGGTGAATGACTGATGAGCAGGATAAAACAACTGAAGCTTCCAAAGGGAGCAGATGCAGCACTTATTACATCTGATATAAACAGACGTTATTTTACCGGGATGAAGTCCTCTGCCGGATATGTACTGGTATTTCATGATGCGGCTTATCTGATAATAGATTTTCGCTATATTGAAAAGGCAAGGAATACAGTCACAGCCTGTGAGGTCATAGAGCAGAAGGTGATCTATGAGCAGATAGATGAGCTTATGAAAAAGCATCGGGCAGCATCTCTGGCTATTGAAGCCTCTGATATGACCGTTGCCATGCTGGAAATGTTCAGATCCAAGCTGGAGCATATAGAGTTCATAACCACCAATGAGCTGAGCCGTAATATAATCGACCTTCGTATGATAAAGTCTCAGGATGAGCTTTATAAGATACAGAAGGCTCAGGAGATAGCTGAGGCGGCTCTGGACAACGCTCTTGACATGATAAAGCCCGGAGTCACGGAAAGAGAGATAGCCCTTACACTGGACGAGTATATGCTTCGTCACGGGGCAGAGGAGCTGTCCTTTGAAACAATAGCCCTTACAGGAAAAAATACATCTATGCCCCACGGCGTACCGGGAGATACAAGGGTGGAGAAGGGTGATTTTGTACTTATGGACTTCGGGGCTGTATATGAGGGCTACCATAGTGATATGACCCGTACAGTCTGCGTGGGACAGCCTACAGAGGAGATGCGTGAGGTCTACGATATAGTGCTGGGGGCACAGCTTAAAGCCATAGCAGAGGTAAAAAGCGGTATTACAGGTATGGAGCTGGATTCCGTTGCAAGGAATTATATATCCGCCAATGGCTATGGTGAAGCCTTCGGACATTCACTGGGACACGGAGTCGGTATGGAGGTGCATGAATATCCCAATGCTTCATCCAAGTCAAAGATGATATTCAAACCCAACATGGTGGTAACAGTTGAGCCCGGAATATATATTCCCGATAAATTTGGTGTAAGAATAGAGGATTTTGTGGCTGTAACGGAAAAGTCCTGTCATAATTTTACAAAATGTCCTAAAAAACTAATTATTTTGTAAAAGGGTATTGAAATATTCCCGGATTTGTAGTATAATAAATGTATGTAAGCATAAATATATGTGAGCTTCAAAGAATTAAGTTAAATAAGGAACGGCATTGCCGCCGATCCGATATTATGGAGGTATTTTATGATTTCAGCAGGCGAATTCAGAAACGGTGTTACTTTCGAGCTTGACGGCAACGTTGTTCAGGTAATCGAATTTCAGCACGTTAAACCCGGTAAGGGAGCTGCTTTTGTAAGAACAAAATTCAAGAACGTTATCACAGGTGCAGTTGTTGAGCGTTCATTCAACCCTACAGAAAAATATCCTACAGCTTTCATTGAAAGAAAGGATATGCAGTACAGCTATAATGACGGTGCTCTCTATTACTTTATGGACACAGAGACATATGAGCAGGAGCCTATCGGTGAGGATATACTGGGTGCCAACTTCAAGTTTGTCAAGGAAGAAATGATCTGCAAGATCTGTTCCTACAAGGGTAAGGTTTTTGCAGTAGAGCCTCCTACATTCGTAGAGCTTGAGGTTACCGAGACTGAGCCCGGCGTTAAGGGTGATACAGCAACAAATGCTACAAAGCCCGCTACTCTTGAAACAGGTGCGGAGGTAAGAGTTCCTCTCTTTATCAACCAGGGAGATAAGATCCGTATCGATACAAGAACAGGAGAGTATATGGAAAGAGCATAAGGAATATTGATCCCCCAACTAAATCTTAAATTTTCTGCTTGTCTAAATACTGAACTTCTGCGTCGGAAAGGCTTGAAATATGCCAGCAT
>CACZQG010000223.1 GCA_902783235.1 uncultured Ruminococcus sp. | reverse complement strand
TTCGCTCATTGCGATGAGCGACCGAGGCTCTGCCTCTGGACACCGCAAGCCTTTGAAAAGGCTTGACCTAAACTTTTGTATTTAAGACAACACCGCACAAAGACCGCTTGGAAGCTTTGTACGGTATTGCCTTAAGTAATTCATAGTTTATTACAAATTGCTTACTAAAATTGATTTCCGTGTATAAAGCAGTGTTTATATTGACATAAATTTCAATTTAATGTATAATAGTATATGATAAACTAAACCGAAAGGAATCAAAATAATGTCTGATAAAAAAACAATAAAAACACGATTCGCTCCCTCCCCTACCGGCTATATGCATATAGGAAATCTGCGTACAGCACTTTATTCCTATCTGCTCTCCAAATCTCAGGGCGGTAAATTCATACTCCGTATTGAAGATACCGATCAGGAAAGACTTGTTGAAGGTGCCGTGGATGTTATTATCGATACTCTGAAAATGACCGGTATCGACTATGATGAGGGTCCCGGCGTAGGCGGCGAAAACGGTCCCTATATACAGAGCCAGCGCAAGGAAATATACATGGAATATGCAAAAAAGCTTATTGACAGCGGTCACGCTTATTACTGCTTCTGTACTGCTGAAAGACTCCAGGCTCTTCACGATGACAACAGCTTCGGCGGATATGATAGGCATTGCCGTGATCTTCCAAAGGAAGAGGTCGAAAAGAATCTTGCCCAGGGAAAGCCCTTTGTTATTCGCCAGAAAATGCCCTTGGAGGGCAAGACCTCCTATGTTGACGAGGTATACGGTGAAGTGGAAATGGACAACAGCGAGCTTCAGGATCAGATACTGATAAAAGCCGACGGATTCCCTACCTACAATTTCTGTCACGTTATCGACGACTATCTTATGGGGGTAACTCATGTTGTAAGAGGCAATGAGTATCTGACCTCTACCCCGAAATATTGTCTCCTGTATGATGCCTTTGGCTGGGAGCGTCCCAAATATGTGCATCTTCCTTTGCTTATGGGTAAGGACGCAGAGGGCAATGTATCCAAGCTGTCAAAGCGCCACGGTGCTGTAAGCTTTCAGGATCTTGTAAATACCGGTTATCTTCCCGAGGCTATTGTCAATTACATAGCACTGCTGGGCTGGAGTCCAAAGGATTCTACCGAGGAATTCTTTACAATGGAGGAGCTTAAAAAGGCCTTCACTATGGATATGCTGAGTAAATCCCCCTCAGTATTCGATTATGATAAGCTGAAATGGTTCAATTCGGAATACATCAAGAAATTGTCCGACGAGGATTATGAGAAAAAGGTACTTCCCATACTGGCTGAAATATGCCCGGACAATATTGATACCAAAAAGCTTGCAGGTCTTTTAAAGACCCGTATCGCCACATTCCATGAGATAAAAGAAAAAGTGGATTTCATTCTTGAAAGACTGCCAATGGAAAGTGACCTCTATACCAATAAGAAAAACAAAACAACCCCTGAGGTATGCAAAGTCATACTTGAAGAATGTCTCCCCATACTGGAGGGCATTTCCAACTGGAGCAATGACGATCTTTTCGCAGCACTGAAACAGTATTCCGCTGACAGCGAAAGAAAAGCCGGTGCTGTTATGTGGGCGGTAAGGATCGCTGTTGCAAGACTTGCTGTTACTCCGGGCGGTGCCACCGAGCTTATGGAGGTACTTGGAAAGGACGAATCCATAGACCGTATCAAGCAGGCTATCAGCGAGCTGTAAAACTGTGGGCAGATACTTCCGTACAAGAGGTATCTGTCCTTTAATTTTGCCGAGACTCTGTTCAAAATATCCACGGTTTTCGGCACTGATAACCCGTTCCACAGATCTTGTTATTTCACCTCATCCATAAAAAAACGAAGCCCTTCCGGACTTCGTTTTTATTATTATCATCACTTTACCTGTAAAGCATTTTTCCGGCTTTTGGATGTGTTATGGGGAACACCCACAAAGATGATGTACAAAAACCGTCAGGCAGCCTTTTTTGGTGGATGCCGCCTTTTATTCCGTCTGATACGGAGTATTTTTCCGCCGGCTATATAAACAACGCCTATTATAAATACTAATTTGATAAAGCTTGTAAATCTCATCATAACCGTCATATCATACACCTGTCCTGATATCAGAGCTTGCAGAATTCTTCAAATGTCTTATCATTATTTGTAAGACAGTCGGCAGCAGCAATATAGTATTTTTTCATTTTTTCAAGTACCTCGGGAGTATAGATATCCTCATCATATCCCCCCGAAAACATAAGCTTATCATTGATCTCAAATACAGCCATTACCATAATATCCCATGAGATCGAATGGGACAGACGCATATCAGTTATCACCTCTGCCTTTGCATGGTCAAACATCATTTTTGGAGGGATAGCATAATTCTGATATGATATCTGAAAATCACAGGGAGAGATCCTGTATCCCATTTTCAGATGCTTATCAGCGTTAAAATAATTGTTACGGCATTCCAGAACAAGCTGCGACATCAATTTGTTTTTATCTATCTTAAATCTGCTCATAGTCCCGTTTGTCAGGAAACCCACTGTAGAAGCATACCTGCCCGATCTTATGCCGTTTGCGATGCAGATCACTGTATCCGTTGTATTGAATACAGCTGATATACTTGCATGAAGGCAGAAAAGATTGAGATGAAAAAGACTTATCCTGTGTTCTCTTGCATATTTTGCAAGCTCCGGGATATCCAGTGTAAACATATGAGTCAGTCCGGATCTTTTTCTTTCGCCGGTGGGATAGGTTATAAACGGCTTATAACCCCGGGACATTTCATCCCAGTTACTCATAAGACGCTGCCCTTCCGGAGAACTGTCAAATTCTCTGAGCTCTTCCAGATATTCAAGGTAGCTTCCGGAGCGGGGAACTTCAATACCGTTATATGCGGCGGCGATCTTTCCTATTATAAGGAAATTGCTTTCTCCGTCTGATATAATATGATTTGTACGCAAAAACAGTATATTATCCTCCGCACCCATTTCAAAAAGCACTATATCCCACATTTTGTCTTTTATGAAGTCATCTGCTCTGCTATATATTTTCTCTGCATGGCTTGCAAGATCATTCATCTTTTCTTCTTCTGTTTCGCCCATAAGCTTACAGTATACAGGCTCAAAGCTGATCTGTCTGAGAACACTGTAGTAAAGCTCGCCATCATCTGTCCTTTTAACAACAAATCTCATGGCATCATTTTCATCTATGACACGCTGAACAGCATTTTCAAACCGTGCTTTATCCACTTTTCCTCTTATGCGTACTGCTGCATGGGTGCTCAGGCATTCTCTGTCTCCCGGTGTTACTCTTATAAGATAATCTAACTGAGAAGGCAGTTTTATTCTTTCAACTATATATTTCGACATTTTTTCATTCCTTTATGGCAATACCGTACAAAGATTGTGCGGTATTGCCTTAATTCTATATCGCTGTGTATCTCACCAAATATTACTGACAAAACCTCCTCTTCACTTTCATTATACGGGAAGAAATGACCACCCTCAAATGAGTGAATACTAAAACTTCCTGTGGTACATTTTTCCCATTCCGACATGATATTCTCATCGGCATCACTATCATCCTTGCCGCTGAGTGCCATTATCGGTATATCAAGGCACTCTCCCCGGTATTCATAGCTCTCATGCAGCTTATAATCCGCAAAGATATTCGGGAGCATATATTTGGAAAAGCCTTCATCCTCCAGTATCTCCCTGGGAGTACCTCCCAGCTCCAGCAGCTCTTTTTTCAGTGCTTCTATCCCCATATAACAGCGATATTCCGATGGATCCTCAGCAAAGGGAGCATGGCGGCCTGCAACAAACAGCTTTTTGATACTTATGCCATATCTGTCCCTGAGCTTGTATACCGTATCAAAGGCAAGCACGCTGCCCAGACTGTGTCCGTAAACATATGTATCCCTTCCGTCATAGATATCCGCTATACATTCCGCAGCCGAGTCGGTTGAATAGGAGAAATCCTGTTCCCTGACCTCATCGCTTCTGATACCGCTGCCCTCCACTTCTATAGGCAATATCTCCACCATTGGATCTGCCTTCATCCATTTTCTGAATACAGCCGCACTTCCTCCTGCATGATGAAAGCATATCAGCCTGCAGGGCTTGTATCTTTCATCTCTGAATAAGGGAAAGCTCTTTTTTATAAGTTTTATATTCATTTATCCGCCTCCGTCAAAAGCAGCTCCGATATAAGCTCTCCTGCTTCTTTTCGGTTTTTGTCAAGATAAAAATGTCCGCCATGAAACACCCTGCTATCCACTTTACCTGTAGTATGACCGCTCCATCCGTCAATTGCTTTTCTATCATTGAACAAAAAGTCTTCATCACCGTACATAACAAATACGGGGGTATTCATTTTGCTGAATGGTTCTTTCACCTCATATTTCATATGCATTGTAAGATCTTTTCTTATAAGGGGCAGAAAATAGCTTCCGAACATATCATTTGCCGCAAAGCTTTCATCTATCATTTTACTGTTCAAAAGCTGCTGTGTCATGCTTTCATCATCACATTCCACTTTACTGAAAAATTGCTCACTGGAGGGTGAGGGTGATGAAGATGCAATGAAATAAACGGGATCCACACCATAAAGCTGCTTTGCTCTCAGGGCAGTTTCATATGCTATCAGACTGCCTGTACAATGCCCCATAAGAGCAAACTTCTTTTTGAATAGATCGGGACGTTCTTTTACAAAGGTATCCGCCATTTCCTCAATAGTATCAAAGCCCTTCGCCTTCATATTCTTTTCACGTCCCGGATACAATACAGGGCACACATTGATACGCTTATCTATTTTCGATTTCAGCGGTGCAAAATAGGATGCACTTCCCCCTGCATAGGGGAAGCAGATAAGATCAATATCTGCCTCCGATGAGTATCTTTCATGAGCTATCCATGTTATTCCAGACTGTCCCATATCACTTTTCTCCGTTATTACTCAGCAGTTTCACCTGTGCTGATATAGTCTCATGATCGTAAAAATCCGGTATTTCCAGATGAACACCCAGCTTTTCCTCAGTCATCTGTGCAGCATTTGCAGCAAAAAACGAATTGCCTCCCAGGTCAAAAAATGATTCATCAACACCGGGATCCTCATCCAGCTGTAAAACTTCCTTCCATATACTCTGTAATTCTTTTTCCATATAACACCTCTTATTATTCTCTGTTGCCTTTAAGACTTACTACCATATCCACCTTATCTACCTTTCTTCTGAGGAGAACAAGTGATACACAATAGCTTGCAAGTACTATAGCAGCACATATCAGCATTGATATAACGGTAAATCCGGGCTTGGCAACAACGTGTACCATTGTATTCATTACATTACATATAAGGTTTGCAGAAACAAATCCCATAGGCAGTGACAGGAGAAATCCTATCAGAACAAGGATATGATTTGTACTCAGAACGATACCGTTTATCTCGCTGTTTCTGTATCCCAGTACCTTTAGCATTGATATGCTGGATTTATTTTCCTCAACTATCATGTTCACTACCAGATAAACAGCTATCACACTCAGCAGGCATCCCATAAAGATCATGCCATAAATAAAGCTTTCAAACATTTTCATCGCCTTGCCAAGTGTTTCCGTTACACTGTCAGTATCACTGAGATATGCTATTTCAGAGCTGTCTATGTCAAGCTCCTCATCTGAATACACAACGTTGTACGACCCATCCGGAATACCCAGAAGTCCGATCACATTGTCATATGATGTATATACTGCTGCCTGCGCATCATCAGCCACAACACCCGATATGTCTATCTCCTTCTTTTCCAGTGATACTGAATTTATAACTGTCAGCTTATCTCCCTTATGAAGATCCTTCTCCTCACTGATAACATTTGATATATACCAGCCGTCCTCACTACGGCTTCCTTCTATCATGGATACATCATCATACTTGCTGTTATCCGGTGTACCGATCAAAGTTACATCACTTTCACCGTTTTCCCTTTCATATACCACATTGATGCCGTGAAGTCCGCCCAGGTCCTTTTCATACTCAATATGGTTCAGATAGTATCCGTGTTCGTAAACAGACATACTCTTGACACCGCTGTCTATAAACCCGTCAACTGTATCCTTCATGGCAAAGCTCATCATGCAGAGGAAGGAACTCAGAAACAAGCAGAAAACCACCATAATAGTTCTGCCCGGATGTGCAAACAGCTCTCTTATGCGGAATTTCTTCTTAAAGCTCATACTGCTTTTTTCCAGCATATGACGTTTTTTCTTTTTTGCATCATCACGCTCCATAAGCATTGAGGTTATATTGGTCTTCAAAAGTCTTTTTGCCTTTATGTACGCAACGCTGCCGTAAAGTATCATGGGTACGATAAGACATATGCAGGCTGGCAGAGGTCTTATATAGTAATCATAGTTTATCATCTGATAATCAACTATAAAGTACATAGCCACACCTTTTCCGGCGGCATATGCCAGTATAATGCCAAGTATGCTGCCCAGTATTCCCGGTATAACCGCATAGATACTGTAATGCAGACTTATCTCGCCTTCACGGTAGCCCAGTGCCGAGAGAGTACCAACATATTTTCTTCCGTTTTCCATCATTCTGCCGATAACGATGGATACCAATATCATAGTTATGATAAACAGCAGAGGGATTATCACCCAGCCCTCTGCAAAGATATTGTCACCTGCTTTTGAAGGCTTTGAGATACGTTCGTTTGAATCGGCAGACATATACTGATATGCACTGAAATCATCATAAAGGGTCTTGCGGAAATCATTTATATTATCCTCGTTATTATATACGGATGAATAATATCTTGTCTCATTCCAGTCAATCTGATCTCTGAGTTCTTCATAGCCTTCAGCTGTTATCTGCGCCATTGCGAAATTCTCTTTATCTACCCATATGTCATTAAGATTCTTTTTGGAATAGATATAATCGGGTCTTATGCCGATACCTGTGACCTTGAATTTTACTCCTCCGAATTCAAACTCATCCCCAGGCTTTATTTTATTGGAATCAGCAAAATCTCTGTCAAGAAGTATATCCTTATTATCAGAGGGTCTGTCACCCTCCAATACCTCATAGATGTTCACCTTTTCCATAGGTCTGAATACACGCAGTGTCCTGTCACCATCTTCTGCATCAAGGTACATATTTTCCTCAATAATGAGGTCAAACTTGCTTTCAAGAGAGGCAATATCCTCATCGCTCAGCAGCTTTGCCGTGCTGAACTGTGCGCTTTCCCCCTTATTATCCTTTATAAGTGCATTTATGTCGTGATCTATCATATCTGCATCTGTAAAGGCTACCACTGCAAGAAAAACAGTTATCATAGTCAACAGCGTAATGGATATATAATAGGAAAGGTTGTTCCTGAAGTCTTTTTTAAATGTTTTGTTCAAGCTTTTCATTTTCCATACCTTCCTATAGCTCAAGCTCGGATACGCTTGTCTTATGTTCATTTGTTTCCTGAGATATGACCTTACCGTCCTTCACATGGATAACCCTGTCGGCTATCTTCTTTATCTCCTCATTATGAGTGATTATCAATACGGTGGTATTATATTCTTGGTTTACGGTCTCTACCACAGACAGTACCTCACCGGCTGATCTGGAATCCAATGCACCTGTAAGCTCATCACAGAGAAGCAATGCGGGATTTTTTACGATCGCTCTGGCAATAGCCACTCTCTGCTGCTGACCGCCTGAAAGCTCACTGGGATAACGGTCAGCAAAGGAAGTGATATTCAGCTTTTCCATCACATCATTTATGTCTATACCGTTTCCGGCAGATATATCCCTTGTAGTCTCGATATTCTCCCGTGCAGTAAGGCTGGGTATAAGATTATAGAACTGGAACACAAAGCCTATCTTACTTCTGCGGTATTCCGTTAATTCCTTTTTCTTGTATCCGCTGATCTCCTCACCGTCAACAGTAACAGTACCCTTGTCAAGAGTGTCTATACCGCCCACCATATTCATCAGAGTACTTTTTCCCGAGCCTGATGAACCGAGTATAACACCTATCTCTCCTTTTTCCAATGAAAAATCTGCACCGTTGAGCGCATAAACAGCCGCATCACCGCTTCCATACTGCTTAACAGCATTCTTAACCTCAACAAACATATAAACCTCTCCTCTACGCTGTTATAAGTATACCACTGACAGCACCGCTTTTGTCGCTGTCAATGTAAATAATACTTCTGCTTTCCGATACCATAAGCTCCCGAACTCTTTTCAGTCCTTCAAAAAAAGCTGCACAGGTATCAGTACCTTCTATGGTTTCATGAGAAAACTCTCTCCTGCAGCCAGTCAGGATGTATGGATCATGACCGGCAAGCCTTGTAAGCTCCAGGGCTATTTCTTTTTCCATATCCGGTATCATACCGGGATCCGGAGCAAAACGGTTGATTATCCCATTCACCGTCATATCTCCTGATATGCTGCCCATCAGTACCGCACCCGCATATGCCTTTTCACCGCAGATATCACCGCCTATTACCAGGAAAGCTTCACCCATATCCGAGTAAAATGCATCAGAGGCAGCGGCAAACGCCTGAAAGCTTGCAGTTTTCCCTCCTATAATCGTATTGTTTACAGCCTTCATTTTCAGCTTTACACCCGTAAGGCAGGAGGGTTCACACAGTACCGACTGCGCTGAGACCTGAGCACGAAGTCCTCTGACTCCCCGGGTATAAAGTGTTTTTGCGTTGCTGCTGTATATATCCAAAGGTCCATATGCCGTTGCGGAAAATATACCTGCTTTTTCAGCATCGTCTATTGATCTTCCGCTTAGTATTTTTTCGGCAGCCGACTGAAATGCATCAGCCAGTACGCTGTGCCTGGGCTTATCCGTTACCGGCTGTTCCCCAAATTCCGGTAAGCTTACAGGTATTCCCATTTTATCACTCCTCACCTATCTTTTTCAGTATAACACAGTTATTGCTTCCGCCAAATGCATAAGAGCTGTTCATTATCACCTCCGGAGAAAGCTTTACGGGTTGTGTAGGTATTCTGAAAACGCAGCTTTCATCAAGATCGGTAAGATTGTGATTTGGAGGGATAATACCCGTTTCGGATATAAGGGCACAAGCTGCAAGCTCCAGTGCCGCAGCCGCACCCAGTGAATGTCCCAGTGTACCCTTAATAGACGTTGCAGTAATATTTTTCGCCTTATCTCCGAAAAACTCCTTTACAGCCAGCATTTCGCAGGCATCGTTGGCATTTGTC
>CACZQG010000222.1 GCA_902783235.1 uncultured Ruminococcus sp. | reverse complement strand
CGCAAGCCTTTGAAAAGGCTTGACCTAAACTTTTATATTTAAGTAATTCATAGTTTATTACAAATTGCTTACTAAAATTGATTTCCGCATTAAAGACCTCTCCGCACTTGACATTATCTCATATTGGGTGTATACTATATAATGGATAATTTTAAAGGCAGGACTGCCATAAAGGAGATCGGAATGTACGGATTGACAGGACACCCACTGGGACACTCAATGTCCCCATTTATTCACAAGAGATTGTTTGAGCTTTCGGGAAAAAACGAGAGCTATCTGCTTTATGATATTGACCCGGATACTGTAAAGCAAGGGTTTGACAAGGCTATAAGAGAAAACGATGGTCTGAATGTCACAATACCATATAAGCAGACGGTGATAGATTTTGTTGACAGATTGGATGAAAGTGCCGCAAAATATGATTCCGTCAACTGCATATCCAAGAAAAACGGGGAGATCATAGGCAGTAATACAGACTGTATCGGATTTCTGCGCTCGGTTCCGGAAGGATCACTGGGAGGCAGAGTATTGCTTCTGGGCTGCGGCGGTGTAGGCAGAATGATGGCACTGGAGGCTTTGCTGGCAGGCGGAAGCCTTACTATAGCCGTATTGGAGCAGTTTGTACCTACGGCAGAGGCGCTAAAAGACGAATTGCTGAAAAAAGTGGAAAATGCTGATGTGAGTATAGCACTCATGGATAAGATACAGGGAGAATTTGATCTCCTGATAAATGCTACGCCTGTGGGTATGTACCCCAGATCGGACAGCTGTCCCGTAAGCGAACAGGTGATAGCAGGATGCAGAAATGTATTTGATGCAGTGTATAATCCCATAGAGACCGTGCTTGTAAAAACCGCAAAAAAGCTGGGCAAAACTGCGGTAGGCGGTATGTCTATGCTGGTATTGCAGGCTGTGGCTGCCCACGAGATATGGTATGGCGCAGAATTCAACAGTGATGATATAGACAAGCTTATTGAGGAAACAGCTGACGAGCTGATGAAACAGTTTTAAGGTAATACCGCACAGGGTGTGTGCGATGCTGCTGCAAATAGGTAATGATCAAAAAGGAGAAACAGATATGGCTGTATTTTTATGCGGATTCATGGGCTGCGGTAAATCCACGGTAGGAGTACTGCTGGCAAAGAATCTGGGCTGCAGGCTGGTGGATACTGATGATATGATCGTAGAGCGTGAGGGTATGAGCATCCCGGAGATATTTGAAAGTAAGGGAGAAAAATACTTTCGTGATCTGGAAAAGCAGGTGGTAGCCCGGCTTTCGGAAGGAAAAGCGGTAGTTTCCTGCGGCGGCGGCACCATGCTGTCGGAAGAAAATGCGTTGACAGCAAGAAAAAAAGGTACTGTGGTTTACATAGATACGCCATTTGAGAGCTGCTATGAACGAATAAAGGATGACAGTAACCGTCCTCTGGCGGTCTCACGCACAAAGGAGCAGCTCAGAGAGCTTTACGATTCCCGTTCAGAGGTGTACAAAAAAAACTCGGACTGCTGTGTGGATGGTGAAGGCTCTCCCATGGAGATCGCTGCACAGATACAGAATACTGTCAGGATAAAATAAGGGCACTGGGGCACTGATAGTACGGAAGGGAAACTATGAAGATATATAACGTTAAAATAAACACTATGGACAGCGGCAGGATCATAGAAAAGGGCTGGGTGGAAATAGTTGACGGTAAAATAACTGCTGTGGAGAGCGGTGATCCCCGTAATATTTCCCATGAGGACACGGATGGCTGCGGCGGTCTGCTGATCCCCGGATTTATTGATGCTCACTGTCATCTTGGTATAATAGAGAACGGAATTGATTTTGAGGGTGATGATTCCAATGAAGCCACCGATCCTTTTATGCCTCAGCTTCGGGCGATCGACGGCATAAATCCCCTTGACAGATGCTTTAGTGAAGCAGTGGAAAGAGGGATCACCACGGCTGTGATATCTCCTGGCAGTGCAGATCCCTGCGGAGGCAGCATTGAAGCTGTAAAGACCTATGGACGGCGTATAGATGATATGAGGATCAGAACGGTGGGTATGAAATTCGCTTTGGGGGAAAATCCCAAGCACGTTTTCAATGACCGTGACGAAACGCCTGTTACCAGGATGGGTACAAGTGCTGCCATACGTGAAGGGCTTTTTAAGGCAAAAAGATATCTTGCCCAGCTGGAAAGCTATGAAAATGATCCGGATTCCTGTGATGAACCGGAGTTTGACATAAAGAATCACTCATTGATACCTCTGCTTAAAAAGGATATACCGGCGCATTTTCATTGTCACAGGGCGGATGATATATTTACAGCACTGCGTATTGCCGGGGAATTTGATATAGACGTTATACTTGTCCATGCTACCGAGGGCTATCTGGCAGCGGATATACTGGGAGCGGAAAAGGTAAGGGTCATATCCGGTCCCGTAATATGTGACAGATGCAAGCCGGAAATGAAGGGGCTTGATCTGAAAAATACGGCAGAGCTGTACAAAAATGGCGTAAAGGCTGCTGTCTGCACCGATCACCCTGTGATACCCATACAGTATCTTCCCACATCGGCGGCAATGGCTGTGAAGGGAGGTCTTACCCCTCAGCAGGCACTGGAGGCTATAACCGTGAATGCGGCTGAAATAGTGGGTATACATGACAGGGTCGGAATGATAAGAGCAGGAATGGATGGGGATATCCAGCTTTACAAAAACGGCGACCCTCTGGGACTGCTCAGCGAGCCCGATCTGGTAATGATAAACGGCAAAACAGTAAAAGAAGAAGGCAAATGAAATGCGGGAAATAAATGTTAATGAAATAGAGAATACTATAAAGGAACTGTGTATAAAGGCTAATATTTTTCTGCCGGAAAGTCTGGAAAGCTGTATAAACAAATGTGCGGCTGCCGAGGTATCTCCTGTGGGAAAAGCGGTTTTTGATGATCTTAAAGCAAATATACAGGCTGCCAAGGACGAAAACATCCCTGTATGTCAGGACACGGGCATGGCTGTTATCTTTATGGAGATAGGTCAGGATGTGCATTTTACCGGCGGCAGCTTTTCTGAGGCAGTAAACAAAGGAGTGTCCCGTGGATATACCGAGGGATTTCTGCGCTGCTCTGTAGTGGGAGATCCTCTGGAAAGAGTCAATACAGGGGATAATACTCCCCCTGTGGTACATACCAGAATAGTTGACGGAGACAGGGTGAAGATCGACGTTTGTCCCAAGGGCTTCGGCAGTGAAAATATGTCAGCTCTTAAAATGTTCACCCCCTCTGCCACCCATGATGAAATAGTGGATTTTGTAGCAGAAACCGTATCAAGGGCAGGAAGCAACCCATGTCCCCCTATGGTGGTGGGAGTTGGTATAGGCGGCAACTTTGAAAAGTGTGCATACCTTGCCAAAAAAGCTCTGTGCCGTGATGTGTCGGTTCGCAATCCAAAACCGCTTTACAGCGGACTGGAGGAAAAAATGCTGACAAAGATCAACAAGCTTGGCATAGGTCCCCAGGGCTTTGGCGGAAGGATCACTGCCTTGTGTGTGAATATCGAGGAAGCACCTACGCATATTGCAGGACTGCCTGTATCGGTGAATATAGGCTGTCATGTCACAAGACACGCAGGTGCTGTCATTTAAGGCAACACCGCACAAAGATCGCCTTGCGGCTTTGCACGTCATCTGCCAGTGTTTCACCAAATCTGCGATTTGGATAGAAACACAAATGCCCTTGGGGTATGCTTGCTGATTTTCCGTCATAGTACACAAAGTCTCCTTGACATATGCCAGTGTTTCACCAAATCTTTGATTTGGATTGAAACACAAATGCCCTTGGGGTACGCCAGTATGCCTGCGTCAACTTTATGCACTCTGACGAAAAATCCGACTTCGCATCTGACGCACAATCCTTGTACGGTATTGCTATAGCTAAAGGAGCATAACATTGACCCAGGAAGAATATATGAAGCTGGCTTTGGAGGAAGCTAAAAACGGAATGGGATATACCTCACCAAACCCTATGGTGGGAGCGGTGATAGTCAGGGATGGCAGGATAATATCAAAAGCCTGCCATGAACGCTGCGGTGAATTCCATGCGGAAAGAAATGCAATAAACCGATGCAGTGAGGATATGAAGGGAGCGCAGATATACGTTACCCTGGAACCGTGCTGCCATACGGGAAAAACACCGCCTTGTACGGAGGCAATAATACAAAGCGGTATAAGTGAGGTCTTTATAGGCTCACCCGATCCTAATCCTTTGGTTGCCGGAAAGGGAGTAAAGATACTCCGTGAACATGGTATTACTGTTCATGAGGGAGTGCTGCGTGAGCAATGTGACAGACTGAACCGCATATTCTTTCACTATATCACTCATGAAACACCCTATGTTATATTCAAGTATGCCATGACAGCCGATGGCAAGATAGCTTCCCGTTCGGGAAAATCAAAATGGATAAGCGGTGAAAGCTCAAGGGAGGATGTGCAGAAGCTCAGACTTATGTGCAGCTCCATCATGGTGGGGATAAATACCGTATTAAAGGACGATCCCATGCTTACCTGCCGTATCGACCCCGGACACAGGCTGACACGGGTGATATGTGACAGCAGTCTCAGGATACCTTTTGACTGCAATATAATGAAAACTGCTGACAGTATCCCTGTCATCATAGCCTGTACCGGTGAAGGGGATATGGAACGAAAGGCAAGGCTGGAAGCCATGGGTGCAGAGGTAGTGGTAACCGGGGCACGGGATGGTCACGTTGATCTTTTGCAGCTGATGAAAATACTGCGTAAAAAGAATATTGACAGTGTGCTGCTGGAGGGCGGCGGAGAGCTGGCATTCTCCATGCTGAAAAGCAAGCTGGTAAACAGCATTATCGGTTACATTTCACCTAAGATACTGGGAGGGAAAAATGCTCCTTCACCAATAGGCGGTAATGGTTTTGAGATAAATACGGAAGAAATAAGGCTGTCTGCGCCGGAAGCAGAGGCTATAGGTGAGGATATAAAGCTGCGATGGGAGGTGCTGTGATGTTTACGGGAATAATAGAAGAAAAGGGAACGGTGGTATCTCTTGACAAGACCTCGGACAAGGCAAAGCTTACCATAAAGGGAAATATGATATTCTCCGATCTGAAACCGGGGGACAGTGTGGCGGTGAACGGTGTGTGCCTTACAGCGGATGATATATCCGGAGACACCTTTACCGCAGATGTTATGAATGAGACCTTTGGCAGAACGAATTTTTCAATGCTGAAAGCAGGCAGTCATGTGAATCTTGAACGTGCCATGAGTGCTCAGGGACGCTTTGGCGGACATATAGTTTCGGGGCATATTGACGGTATAGGTACTATAGCAGGCATCAGCAATGATGGCAATGCTGTCTGGTACAGGATAGAGGCATCCGGAGAGATACTCAGGTATATCGTTCTGAAGGGCTCTGTAGCAATTGACGGAATAAGCCTGACCGTGGCTAAACTGACGGATACGGATTTTTCCGTTTCCATAATACCTCACACAGCTCAGGAGACTATACTGTCCGAAAAAAAAGTCGGAGATCAGGTCAATCTGGAAAATGATATTCTGGGAAAATATGTGGAAAGGCTGCTTTCCTACAGAGAGGACAGAAAAAAAAGCAGCATAACAGCGGATTTCTTAGCTGAAAATGGATTTTTGTAATACCTTGTATGTAAAAAGAAAGATCAGGAGGAAATATTTTGAGCGACCTTAGAAAACACATTGAAAAGCGCAGGACGTTTGCTATAATCTCACACCCTGACGCAGGTAAAACAACACTTACCGAGAAGCTTCTTCTTTACGGAGGAGCTATAAATCAGGCAGGTGCCGTAAAGGGAAAAAAATCGGACAGACACGCTGTTTCTGACTGGATGGAAATAGAAAAGCAAAGAGGTATTTCCGTTACCTCCTCGGTACTGCAATTCCGGTATGAGGGCTTTTGTATAAACATCCTTGATACTCCCGGACATCAGGATTTTTCTGAGGATACCTACCGTACTCTTATGGCTGCTGACTCAGCGGTAATGGTAATAGATGCTTCAAAGGGTGTTGAAAATCAGACAAGAAAGCTGTTCAAGGTCTGCGTCATGAGAAATATTCCCATATTCACCTTTATTAACAAGATGGACAGGGATTCCAAAAATCCCTTTGATCTTCTGGAGCAGATAGAGGATGAGCTGGGTATAAAGACATATCCCGTAAACTGGCCTATCGGTTCGGGCAAGGAATTCAAGGGGGTTTATGACAGAAGTACCCGTCACATAATAAGCTTTTCTGCCAATGGCAACAGCAGGCAGGCTGATGCCATTGAAGCCGATCTCAGTGACAGCTCTCTTGATGATCTTATCGGTCCCCTTAACCATGAAACGCTGTCTGATGACATAGAGCTTCTGGACGGAGGCGGTGAGGAATTTGACATGGAGCTTGTCCGTAAGGGTAAGCTGTCGCCTGTATTCTTCGGCTCGGCTCTTACCAATTTCGGCGTTGAGCCTTTTCTGGAGAATTTCCTGAAGATGACTCCTGCCCCTCTTAAAAGAAACTGTATTGAGGGAGAATGTGATCCGGCAGATGACAGCTTTTCAGCCTTTGTATTCAAGATACAGGCAAACATGAATAAAGCTCATCGTGACAGGCTGACATTTATGAGGATATGCTCGGGCAAATTTGAAAGGGACATGGAGGTGCTCCATGTACAAAGCGGTAAAAAAATGCGTCTTTCTCAGCCTCAGCAAATGATGGCTCAGGAAAGGGAGATAATAGAAAGTGCATATGCAGGGGATATAATCGGTGTGTTTGATCCCGGCATCTTTTCCATAGGTGATACGGTTTGCTCGCCTAAGAGAAAGGTGACTTTTGAAGGTATACCCACCTTTGCCCCGGAGCATTTTGCAAGGATACGCCACAAGGACACTCTGAAAAGAAAGCAGTTTGTAAAGGGTACCGAGCAGATAGCTCAGGAGGGTGCCATACAGATCTTCAAGGAGCCATACACAGGTATGGAGGAGGTTATAGTCGGTGTTGTGGGCGTACTCCAGTTTGAGGTATTTGAATATCGAATGAAAAACGAATACAATGTGGAGATAATACGTGAGCCTTTGCCGTACTCATATATCCGCTGGATCGAGGAAACTCCCAAGGATCCCAAGGAGCTTATGCTTAGTTCCGATACCAAGATAGTTCAGGACTTCAAAGACAATTTCCTGCTGCTGTTTTCCAGTGAATGGAATATCAACTGGGCGACCGACAAGAATCCGGGACTGGTATTGGCAGAGTTTAACAAAGATTAAGGCAACACCGCACAAAGACCGCTTGGAAGCTTTGCACGTCATCTGCTTGCAGATTTTCCGTTATCTTGCACAAAATCTCTTT
>CACZQG010000221.1 GCA_902783235.1 uncultured Ruminococcus sp. | reverse complement strand
TTTGACATACGCCAGTATGCCTGCATCGATTTTGTACAATCTAACGAAAAATCTGACTGCGCATCTGACGCACAATCTTTGTGCGGTATTGCCTTAGTTTTCTGCCGATCTTATATATTCTTCAAATATTTCTGCCGCATCGCCTACCAGTTCGGCGCAGGGACGCTTTTTATAGTATTCCCGGGTCCTGTCTGAGGGGACCGGGCTGCTGTCCTGTCCCTCCAGTCCTAATAATTGGCGGCATACGATGTATTTATTCCGTTCCTTGAATTTTTCCGCCAGCTCCTGTATGCGTCGGTAATGCTCCTGCTTGGCACTGTTGTCCCGGGGGTCGGAATAGCCGAAAAGCACACCTGCTGCCATAAACATACCGCTGACAGCACCGCAGACCTCTCTCATTCTGCCCATCCCCCCTCCAAAGGAAGAGGACAGGCGCATGGCTGTATCCATGTCAAATCCCAGCTCCTCTGCAAAAGCACCCAAAACTGCTTGTGAGCAGTTGTATCCTTCTTTGAACAGAGCCATCGCCTTTTCCCTTTTTGTCATTTTTCATTATCCCCCGATTCATACTTCCTTACACGAAGCTTAACTCCTGCCTTATCAGCCACCTCCTGTGCGGCTTTTATTTCCTCATCACCGATAACATCCACCACAGTGAATACCACATTGGGTACATACTCCTTACATTGAGAAGCAAATCTCTGCATGGCGGTATAGGCTTCTTCCCCGAATTTAGGGCGTGTGACCTTCAGGTATTCATCAACAGTGCCTGCGTTAAGACTTATAGACACCGTGTCCAGCAGTCCCTCCAGCTCCTTTGCCGTGTCTCTGCCGTGTATCAGATCGGAAAGACCGTTGGTATTGAGTCTTGTGGGAACACTGCTGTTATTCTTGATATATTTTGCAGCTGCTCTCAGTACCTCAAGACGCTCCGTAGGCTCACCGTAACCGCAGAACACTACCTCGGAATACTTTTTGTAATCCGCCTTTTCAAAAGCCTCTATGACCTCATCCGGCTCAGGCTCACGATCCAGCCACAGGCTGTCCGAACCGTAAGCACCGTCACCGTTGTGTCTAATGCAAAAGGTACAGCTGCATGGACATTTGTTGGTAAGATTCACATAAAGCTTGTCCCCGACCTCGTAAACAATAGTCATTGCCATGATATCATTTCCTTTCCTTGCTTTTGTAGGGGCAAGCCGTATCATGGCTCGCCCCTACATCAAGGCAGTACCGCAGCGGAGCAGACCGTCAGCCCGGAAGACTGTATCAGTCGGCATTCTAATGTGCGGTATTGCCTAAAGCATTTTATGATTTATTGTTGTTATTACTTTTTTTGCCTTTTTTTCCCTTGCCCTTTTTATTTCGGTTCTGTTCCTTTTCCTCAAAGGCTTTCAGCTTAGCTTCTGCCTCTTCAAGCCTTTTAAGGGTCGCCTCAAGCTCCAGATCCTTTTCGCTCTTGGCAGTTATAAACGGGTTTTCTATAGGGATCTTCAATATCTCCTTATCCTTCGGCTCAGCCTCCTTAGCTGTCTCCTGAGGTGTGGGAGCATCAGTCCCTGTGGGTTCCTTTATATCCTGTGCTTTCCCGGCGGCATTCTTAGCCTTTTTATTCCTATTCTTGTTGTTCTTCTTTTGAGGCTGTGCCTTTTCCTCGGGTGCCTCCTCGGGAACAAAGTCAACGGAATAAATATCTTCCTTTACCTTATTGCCGTTTTTATTCTTGTTCTTTCTGCCGTTTGCGGAATTGTCGTCAGCAGCAGTCTCACCACGCTTTTTAGCCAGAAGCACCTTATTATGCTTCTTATCATATCTGTAAATAAGAACCGCACAGGCAAGTCCGGCAAGCAGAAGCCCCAGTCCCGGTACAAGTCCCGGAGGTGTATAGGACATCTCAATGGTGTGCGCTCCCGGTGTAAGCTTTATGCCGATAAGGGCTTTCATGAGCATTGTTGCACACTGTTCAGCAGAATTATACTCATTTGCCTGCTCATCCTTGTCATAAAAGTCAAGGGTCTCGCCGTCAACCTTTATCTTCCAGCCCTCCTCATAGGGTATGGAGGTAAACATCAACTGTCCTTCCTGAGCTGTGATATCACCCTTTATATAATCACCGTCAAATTCCGTTATGTTCCACTGATTCTGCTTCAGCTTTTCAACATCCTGCTTGAAAAGCTGCTCATCAAACTGATAGAACAGGAAGTTATTGACGATAGTATACTCATTGGCAACTGTCATTCTCAGTTCAAATTCCTGACCGGGTTCAAATCTGCCCAGGTCAACAGTGTGGTAGTCGTGGTTCTCAAAGTAAGGTCCCACATATTTGTGCTCGATATAGTTGCCGTTTTCATCCTTTTTGGTACTCAGCCAAAGATTTACCGACTTCTGGTTCTCCGTCTGGAAGTACAGATAGACCGGATCACCGGAAGCAGGAGTTATATGCATATTTACTACCGGGTCTCCCTCCCCTTTGGCAGTATACATTCTCTGCTGACGCTCCGGGTTGGAGGATGGATAGGTTGATTCCTCAATAACGTTAGGGTCATATATAAACTCATTGGGATCCACATTCATGGGCTTGAAATACTCGGTATAGCTGCTGAATACACCTTGATTCAGGTCAATTTCCGTATGTCCCGAAAGAGTACTGAACATTATATTCTGGCTATTGAAGGTATTGTCATTACCCAAAGCATTTATATACCTGATATTCTCATCCGACATAAAGCCCAGGGAAAGAGCATATGGATTACGGAACACATCCATTCTTGCATCCTTATCGTCCTCGTTCTTATACTCATAGGAGAATATGGGTTCGTATATCTCATTAGTCTTGCGTTGTGCTGCGGTGTCCTCAAGCAGTATCTTGTCTATGGAATACTTGACACCCAGTACCGAATCGGTGATAGGAGTATCGCCGTCAAATCGTGAATAATAGGTGCTGGCTGAAAAGCCCAATGCCTCCAGGAATGTAAGTATCCTTGCATTCATGACCGAGCTTGAATGGCTGATACCTCTCATGCCCATAGCACCTGCATCATTTACGGTTCTGTGAAAGGTCTTGTCCGAACGGAAAAATCCGTCATTCTCATTGCCGTTATCATAATTGTATTGATTGACCTTATCCATTACGGCTCTGCCGTTATTGATAAAGTTGTAGTAGGGACCTGCCTTGGAGTACACAAGGTTCCCATCCTCACCTGTAAATGTACTGTAGCAGTTATACAGCTGTTCTCCCGAGCAAACGGCTATGAGTACCACAGGTGCTATGACAGACAGTGATCTTTCTTTGTTTTTGAAAAGGAATATGATGCCCACATATACCATAGCGAACACACCGGCTATCAGTATCTCACCGGTAGTAAGGTGTTCCTTCTGTCTTGATGCCGCAACTGCAAGGAAGCATACTACAACAAATGCCGAACCGCCCAGCAAAGAGGGCTTTATATCCTTTATGCTCCGGTAGGACATTGCGCCCATTGTAACAAGTGTGAAGGAGAATGTAAAAGAATATCTGAACGGGAGCCAGTTAGGCATCTGGAAGCCATGCCATACCATATCTACGGGACGGATAAACATACACAGGAAGAGAACTAAAAGTATGGCAGTGTATCCGATCTTTTTCCTTAGAGAAATTTTGCTGTTGAGATAGAAAAGGGGAAGCATTACCACAGTAAGCACGCCGCAGTATATCTCCGGAAGTCCCTCCACATTTACCGTATCATACTGTGCCGGGAGAAGCTGAGGGAAGAAATCCAGCGGATTGAACTGTGTATCAAATGAAAAATCGGGCTTTGTAAAGTCAAACTTACCCATTTTCAAAGCGTTATATACCATAAGTATCATAAACGCAGAAAGCATAAGTGCAACGGCACCGCCTATAGCAAAGCTGACGAACGCTCTGATATAATCGTCTGTCCTGAACCTTTTCTTTTCACCGCCGCCTGACAATACATAGAAGATAAAATACAGGATAGTGAATATTCCCACAATATAGCCGATATAGAAATTGAAAACGAATATCATGGCAAGGGGAATGGCAAGGTTCAGCTTTCTTCCGTCATCAACAGCATACTCTACGCCGAGAATGACCAGAGGCAGAAGATACAGACCATCCAGCCACATGGGATCCATTGCCTGTATGACTCCATAGGCACACAGTGCATAAAGAGATGAAAATACTGTTGCCGGAAGGGGCTTGAGATCTTTTGACCGCTGCAGATAATAGCTCATGGTCACCGATGCCAGACCCAGCTTTGTGAGTATCATTATTTGCAGACTTCCCAGTATCATTGTACGGGGCAGCAATATAGGTATCAGCGTAAAGGGACTTGCAAGATAATAGCCTATAACACCTGCATAGCCGCCGGAGAGATTTCTTGACCAGTTGTAAAAAATACTCTCGTCACCCCAGAATGCATCACGGATAGACTCAAAGTAGTAAACATACTGACCGTTAAGGTCAAGGACAAGCACCGAGTTGTCACCATATGGGCTTACCTGAAATATAGCATATGCTATGTACATTACAAGCACAGGTACAGCAAATGCCAGAAAGTAAAATTTGTTGCGGATAAACCAGCCGCCGATCCTCTCACCCATGCTTTTGTTCACGGGCGAGCCCAGAGGTTTACCCTTATTGAGAGCTAATGCGGACATTTTTTTAACTTTTCCTCCTCATGAAATATTACATATACTAATTATTATACTATATCTTTTCCCATTTTACAATACATTTTTGAATTTTTTAAATAAATTTCTTTGAATAAACTAAAAATAAAAACCTGCTAAGGGTCCCCGGATATGCAATACCCCGAAGCAATATATGCAGGGATCCGATGTAATTTATTGATCCCCCAACTAAATCTTGAAGATTTAATTGGGGCATCAATAGTGAAAGCTTTTTACGTAAAAGAATATACTTAACCGTTTAAGTATATTGCATAAAACAACTGTCATAATTTTTTCATAATTGTTGCAAAAAAACTCTTGTAATCCCCTTGTGGAATATGCTAAAATATATGTAACAGGTGAGGAAATAATTGATACAGTTTATCTTTGAAACTAAGTTTGTTATAAGTTTGTTATTTAACTCATTTCTAAGTCATTATTTTAATTGTGAAAGGAAATAATATCTATGAGCATTAAGAAAAAATTGGCTGCTCTTATTTCAGCAGCAGCTCTCACATCGGCAATGCTGGGAGTTGTCCCCACTTCGGTGGATACACAACTGACAGCGGAAGCTGCCGCAAGCTACCCTGTTCAGAAGTTCAGGCTGGGTATGTATGACACCGATCAGAATGTGAACGCTTCGGGAACAAATTTAGCTCCAGCCGCACAAAACGGTAAGGCAGAGGAAAAATGGTCGGTAAACTATGTAAGTTCAGGTGTATTCGAGATAGTGAACAGCTCCGGCGGACAGATACTTACCGCAAACGGCAGCAGCGTTTCCCTGGCAAATGATACAAATGCCGCTAATCAGCGCTGGAAGATAGAGGGTGTGCAGAAGGACTGCGACGGCTATTATTTATACTACAAAATCACCAGTAATGCTGACAGCTCCAAATCCCTCACATACAAGGACGGCAGCGGATTTAGTTTAGCAAGCTATTCGGGTAATGCTTATCAGAAGTATAAACTGAACCTTGACGGTCTGGAGGGCTTTGCCGCAAACTGCAAGACAAGTTCGGGAGAAAAGGCAGGAACTATCGGCGGACTGCTGGGTGAAACCGTTTATGTTTCCACGGCTGATGAGCTTGAAGCACAGTTGAAAACCACCGAGCCCAAAACTGTCGTTGTAACAGCCGACATTGATATGCAGAAAAAATCCCACACTCGTATCCGTGACAATAAGACACTGGTAGGTTCCTATTCAAAGCATACTATCTATGACTCATATTTCCGCACAAACAACGAATACGGAACAGCAGGCGATGAGCCCAGTGACAATATAGTTATCCAAAATCTGAAAATGATAGCTAAGAATGTTCCCAACAGAATTCTTGTAAACATCTGGTCATCACGTCAGATATGGATAGACCACATTGATTTTGAAAGCCAGCTTTCCTATGACAGAAAGGGCAACGGTCAGGATGAGGTGGGCAAATTCATCTGGCTGAACACACCCTACGAAAGCTACATGGATAAAAAGGACAACGGAAGAAGCCCCGACTACATCACTATCTCCTATTGTAAATTCACACACAGATACTGGACTGTTGCATACGGCACGCAGAACACCGAAATAACCCGTGACAGAACCACCCTTCTCTACAACTGGTGGAACGAGAACGTAAGAAGATGTCCGCAGCTCGGAAATGGCTCGGCTCATGTTTACAACAACTATTTCTCAGCCTACGGCAGCGATAACGGCTCAGCCACATCGGGTATCATAGGCGGTGACGGTTCGGATATGGTTTCACAAAACAACCGTTTCCAGGGATATACCCTTCAGCAGGCTCTGATGATGGGCGGAGGAAGCGACCCTGCAAGAGATGATAACTCATATATCGCTTCGGAAGTAAACGGCACTCCCTCTAAGATCAGCTTTTCACCCAAGAAAAAATCATCATGGAATCCAAACACCTCCAACTACGGCTATGAAATGCTGGATGCATATAATACTAAAAACACGGACACTAAAGCCTTCTGTACAAAATATGCCGGCTGCTTCAGCAGCGACAGCGGCTTTAAATACATAACAGACAGCGATTTTTCAAGCTGGATAACCACTAAGTACTCAAGCCCGTTCCTTAAAGCAGCAAATTTCTCCGGCAGTGTTTCTTCAAACGAGGCAGCAGTGTTCAATAACGGCTCAACATACATGATAAAGAACGTGAACAGCGGACTGTATATTGACATTGACGGTGCCAAGGCAGCCAACGGAACAAATGCACAGCAGTGGGGGGCTACGGAAGCAGGAACACAGAACACCTTCAAATTAGTCTCCGCAGGTGACGGCTACTATTATATAGTTGCAGCTGTAGGTGACGGCGGTACATATGTGCTTGACGTTGCAGGCAAAAAGACCGCAAACGGCACTAATATCGATATTTACCAATACAACGGCGGTGACAATCAGAAGTTCAAATTTGTCAAGAACGCTGACGGCTCTTACAAGATAAAGACTAAGGTAACAGGCGATAAGTCTGCCATCGAGGTGGAAAATGCCGCCGTAAATTCAGGTGCTAACGTTCAGCAGTGGGAAATCAACGGTGCAAACTGTCAGGACTGGATCTTAGAGCCTGTAACAAATCCCGGTGCGGCAATGGACACCAGCGTTGTTTATACCTTCAAAAACGTAAACAGCGGTATGGTAATGGATATTGCAGGGGGCGAAATGGCAGACGGCTCAAATGTACAGCAATGGGGCGATGGTGACAATAGCAATCAAAAATGGACATTGCAGGC
>CACZQG010000220.1 GCA_902783235.1 uncultured Ruminococcus sp. | reverse complement strand
TGCTGTCACTGTCACCGCAGGCGGTGAGTGAGAATACTCCTAAGAATAATGCCAGTAGTAATGCTGTTTTTTTCATATTTCCCTCCGAGTATTATATATTATTAAAGTGAGAGCCGAGCGTGCTATAGGCAATACCGTGCAAAGCTTCCAAGCGGTCTTTGTGCGGTGTTGCCTATACTCAGATAATCACGCTGCGGCGACCACGACCGCCGCTGACCGCTTTGCTCCTCATGATCATTTAAGTGCTTTTCTTACCTGCTCTGCAATATTATCCGCACAAAGTCCGAACTCCTTCAAAAGCTCTGCAGCAGGGCCCGAATGACCATAGACATCATTCACACCGATCTTTATAACAGGTACGGGATAGCATTCTGTAACAGCCTCGGCTACAGCAGAACCCAGTCCGCCTATTACACTATGCTCCTCAACGGTCATAAGTATACCTGAATCCTCTGCTGCCTTACAGATAATGTCCTTATCCAGCGGCTTAATGGTATGGATATTGATAACACCTGCGTTTATGCCTTCTTCTTTCAGCATATCCGAAGCCATCACCGCTTCATTCACCATAAGACCTGTAGCGATTATAGTAATGTCGTTTCCTTCACGGAGGGTAACACCCTTGCCCAGTTCAAATTTATAGGTTTCGGGGTCGTTGAATACAGGTGCGGCAAGTCTGCCAAAGCGCATATACACGGGGCCGTCTATTTCAGCAGCTGCCTTTACAGCGGCTCTTGCCTCCGTATCATCAGCAGGATTTATTATTGTCATGCCCGGAATAGTTCTCATCAATGCAATATCCTCACAGCACTGATGTGTGGCACCATCCTCGCCTACAGAGATGCCTGCATGAGTTGCCCCTATCTTTACATTAAGTCCCGGATAGCCGATAGAGTTTCTGACTATCTCAAATGCTCTTCCTGCCGCAAACATTGCAAAGCTGCTGGCAAAGGGTATTTTTCCGCAGGAAGCAAGACCTGCTGCAACGCCCATCATATTTGCTTCTGCAATACCGCAGTCAATAAATCTGTCAGGATATTCCTTTTTGAATATACCGGTTTTGGTAGCAGCTGCCAGATCCGCATCAAGTACTACAATATCGGGGTTTTCGGCTGCCAGTTCCTTTAAGGTGTTGCCGTAGCTTTCTCTTGTGGCTATTTTTTTCATCTCTGCCATTGCCTTAACCTCCTATTTCCGCAAGCTGCTTATCAAGCTCAGCCATTGCCTGTTCATACTGTTCCTTATTGGGTGCGGCACCATGCCATGAAACATTATCCTCCATAAAGGATACGCCCTTACCCTTGATACTCTTTTGTATTATTACAACGGGCTTATCTCCGCTGTTTTCTGCTTGCTCAAAGGCTTTTTCCATGGAGTCGAAATCATGTGCATCCATAGTAAGTACTTTCCAGCCAAAGGCTTCAAATTTTTCCGGGATAGGCTCGGGAGAGCAGACCTCTGACAATCTGCCGTCTATCTGCAAACCGTTATAGTCAACTATGGCGATAAGATTATTCAGCTTATAGTGAGCTGCAAACATTGCAGCCTCCCATACCTGTCCTTCCTCTATCTCACCGTCACCCAGCACGGTATATACCTTATAGGACTTGTTATCCATCTTACCTGCCAGTGCCATACCGCAGGCTGCGGAAATACCCTGCCCCAGTGAGCCGCTGGACATATCCACTCCCTTTGTATGGATACATGGGTGTCCCTGGAGATTAGAACCGATATGACGCAGGGTCTTCAGCTCCTCCTCCTTGAAATAGCCCTTTTGTGCCAGTGCTGCATATAATGCGGGAGCACAATGGCCCTTGGAAAGCACAAACCTGTCTCTGTCGGGATCCTTTGCCTTGTCGGGGCTGACATTCATCTTCTCAAAGTAAAGATATGCCATAAGATCTGCGATAGAGAGCGAGCCGCCGGGATGTCCCGATCTGGCATTGTATGTACCCTCAATTATGCCCTTTCTGATTTTGCAGGCAATTTCTTTAAGGCTGTTCTTTTTGCTGCCGTCCATGTTTTACCTCCTGATAAACATTTATGATTCTTAATGGCAATACTGCCATGTGAAAAGCCGTAT
>CACZQG010000219.1 GCA_902783235.1 uncultured Ruminococcus sp. | reverse complement strand
TGTATACCGTTTATCCCTCTGTTTGTGACCGCATTTAGTCGTTTTGCCTATGAGGTGCTCGTATATTGGCTTTTTCAAGCAATATCAAGGCAGATGACTGATGGATAATTTGTGAAAGTGCATTTGAAAATGACGTTTTAACCCATATTTCAGTAAATATCTGATGTGACCGAAGATCCACTTCCTTTTACCAATTTGTAATTGTTTTGTAACCGATTGTGTATGCATCAAAATCTGCTGCGATCCATACAGAAAATTTTTCCTTTATGGTGAAATGCAGTGAGGAATGCTCATTATGTCATATTATACAAAAGTTTGGTAGCCACTTAAACGTATTGATAAATTTTACACAATCTTCCCTTATATTAATAATATCAAAATTCAGGAGAAAAGTCAACGTTTTTTCCAATTATTTATAGCACGATATTGCTTATTTTTAAGGCAATACCACACAAAGATTGTGCGTCAGATGCGCAATCAGATTTTTCGTTAGATTGTACAAATTTGTAATATCACTATTATAATATGCATTATACGAAATAATGATATTTCCTTTAATCGGGACATCAATAATATTTTATGCTATGCGGCACTTTTTTTGCAAAAACTATTGTAATTATATATGTTTTTATGTTATAATAGAAAATATGGTTAAAAGAAAACAGAAAGGGGGATCAGTTTTGAAGGAGTTTTTCGGATTACTATTTAAACTCGACTTCAAGGGTCTGTTTTTCACACCTACAGACAATGGCTTTCTGAAATTTTTCCGATACTGCTTTGTGGGCGGCATAGCCTTTGTGGTGGACTACTGTGTATGTGCGCTGTTTTTCTGGCTCTTGGGAAAGGGAACCGCAAGCACCATAATCGGCACCACCATGGGATTTATTTTCGGACTTACGGTAAACTTTCTGCTTTCAAAGAAGTTTGTTTTCACCGAGGATGCCAAAACAGGCAAAAAAGGAGAATTTATCTCCTACGCCGTGATCGGACTTATCGGATTGGGTATTAGCTATCTGCTGATGCTCACAGCCACCGAATGGGTATTTTCAATGAATCAATATCTTGCAAAGCTGATAGTTTCACTTATAGTATTAGTATATAACTATCTGGCGAGAAAGATACTATTATATTGATATATATTGATTAAGTATATATTGATTAAGATTTAAGGAGTATAAAAAATGGAAAAGGTTATAGTAATAGGAGCCGGTCCTGCCGGACTTACTGCTGCATACGAAATGCTCAGACAGGGCAAGGGCAAATATGAAGTGACAGTGCTGGAGGAGACAGGTGATATCGGCGGCATCTCCAGAACAGTAAAATATAAGGGCAACAGAATGGATATGGGAGGACATCGTTTCTTCTCCAAAATGCCCGAGGTGAACAAATGGTGGAACGAAATGCTCCCCATGCAGGGAAAGCCCAGCTATGACGACCTGCTTTTAAAAAGAAAGGTGCCCCTTTACAAAAACGGTCCGGATCCGGAAAAGACCGATAGGGTAATGCTTACAAGACATCGTGTGTCAAGAATACTTTTTGATGACAAGTTCTATGATTATCCTGTATCATTAAAGCCTGCCACTATCAAAAATTTCGGCTTCCTTACCACAATGAAGGTGGGCTTTAGCTATGTTGCAGCAGCACTGCATAAAAAGCCGGAATCCAGTCTTGAAAACTTCTACATCAACTGCTTCGGTAAAAAGCTCTATTCCATGTTCTTTGAATACTACACCGAAAATCTCTGGGGCAGACATCCCAGTGAGATAGATGCCTCCTGGGGCGCACAGCGTACAAAGGGTCTTTCGGTAGTGGGTATCATAAAGGATTTCTTCGGCAAGACCTTCAATGTCAAGAACCGTAAGGTAAACACCTCTCTCATTGAGGAATTCAAGTACCCGAAATACGGTCCGGGTCAGCTTTGGGAAACCACCGCTGAGGAATTTCAGAAGCTGGGCGGTACACTGATAATGAACGCCTGTGTCAAAAAGCTCCATAAGGAAGGCAATAAGCTTACAGGTGTAACATATGTACAGGACGGCAAGGAGATCATTTTACAGGGAGATCATATCATCTCCTCAATGCCTGTGAAGGATCTGGTAGCCGGCATCAATGATGTTCCTGCCGAGCCTGCAAGAATAGCCGCAGGACTTCCCTACCGTGACTATATGACTCTGGGCGTACTCATTCCCAAG
>CACZQG010000218.1 GCA_902783235.1 uncultured Ruminococcus sp. | reverse complement strand
GAAATATAAAGAACCTGCACAAATCTGTTCACTCGCTTTGATTATTTCCATAGCTTTAAGCTATAAATCATCCATACCGGATTTTCACATACTATTCATCATATGCACTTTATGATATCATTGATTTTTTATCTGTTATATGATATAATAATTATGATAAATAGGATATTTTTTTAAAAGGGGTTTTATTATGATATTTAAATTAAAAAAAGCAGCAGCGATTCTTGCCGCATCTGCTATATGCTTTTCCTGTACAGTTGCAGGCGGTTTTTCGGCATATGCTGATGATGAAGAGGGGATCTCAGTTTCCGAAACTGAGGATACTCCCCAAAAATCCGAGCCTGTAGACAGTGCTGACGGTATGTGGCAATATACTATTATTAAAGACGATTCCGGAAACGAGTCAGCCTGTATTGAAAAGTATTATGGCGATGGGATCGAGATCAATATTCCCTCTGAGATCGATGATTATACAGTTACTTCGCTGGGTGACTACGCCCTTTACGAGAATACAGCTATCGAAAAGGTCATCATTCCCGCATCCGTAACAGACATCGGAAGATCGGCTTTTTTTGGCTGCACTTCACTTGTTTCCTTTGAGGTGAACAGCGCAAATGAAAATTTCACTGAAGAGGATGGTATACTGTTCAGCAAAAATAAGGAGATACTTACCTGTTTGCCGCCGGGAAGACAGGATACGGAATATAATGTGCCGGATGGAGTACGTGCGCTGGGACCTTCTGCATTTGCTGTGTGTAAAAGTCTGAAAAAGATACAGCTTCCCGAAAGCCTGGAGCTTATTGATTTTTACTGCTTTGCCGAGTGTGAGAGCCTGGATAATGTTGTTCTGCCTGAAAAAACCACCGATCTGGGAATGTTTGCCTTCACAGGCTGCACCGGACTTAAAAACATCACCCTTCCCCGGGGACTTACTATAATAGAAGGCGGCGCATTTGCCTGCTGTACTGCTCTGAAAGATATTGAATTGCCGGATTCTCTTCAGACTATTGGTCAGGGAGCCTTTGTTTCTACGGGACTTATCCAGGTGGAAATACCGGTCTATGTTCAGGAAATAGGTTACAGTGCATTCGGATATACTATTGATGAGAACAATCAGATAATCCCAATGGATAAATTCACTGTCAAGGGGGTAAGCGGCAGTGCCGCACAATCGTACTGTGCCGAAAATGAAAATGTTGAGTTTTCAGCCATTGATAGTGAGACTACAGCGGAAGGTGCCGGAAAAAGCGGTGACAGCAGCAAAAATGACAGCAATAAAGAAACCGGTATCAGTAAAAATGCTATAATCGGAATAGCCGTTGGGGCAGGTATAGCTTTTCTTGCAGCATTATTTGTAGTATTCAGGGTTATTAAGATAAAAAAGAGAAATAAGCCGGCGGCAGACAGCAGTCAAAGCAGCGGCAGCCCCGAGCCTTCTCAGGAGCCTGTTTCAGCTGATAAGCCGGAGGAAGACGACCAATGAAAAAGAGTATCATAAAAATAGCTTGCTTATTCACGGTATGCGGTCTGCTTCTGTGCGGTCCGCAGGTTTCTGCCGAAAGCAGCAATACATTTACCGATCAGATCATTACTTATGAAAAAGCCGGCGGAAGTACTGTCAAGGTGATACAGTGCAGTGAAAAGACTACATCTGTAAAGATCCCCGAGGAAATAGACGGCTATAAGGTCACGGCAATAGGGGAGAAGGCGTTTGCTGATTGTACATCACTCAAAGAGGTGAGTCTGCCGGACAGTATCACGAATATGGGCTCTGCTGCATTTTACGGCTGTACTGCCCTTGAAAATGTAAGGTTCACCGGAGGAGTGGACGCAGTTCCGGAGCAGACCTTCTACGGCTGTACTTCACTTAAAAATGTGGAGCTTCCCCCATCAGTAAAGACGATATATTCATATGCCTTTGCCTACTGCCTTGATTTCAGTGAGTTCAGACTTCCCTCCACCGTTGAGAATATAGGATTGGGGGCGTTTTACTGTTCACAGCTCAGTGACGATTTTGAGATACCCGAGGGGGTCTTGAATATTGAAGATATGGCTTTTTATTCCTGTGCGGGAATGGAAAGGGTGTCTCTTCCCAAAAGCCTGAAAAACATGAGTGCCTATGCGTTTTTTGCCTGCACCGATCTCATGGAATTCAACACCGCCGAGGGCTGCAAGTACACGGCAAATGACGGCATTCTCTATCTGAATGACGGAGCGGAGCTTGTTCTTTGTCCTTCTGCCAAGGAACTGGGGAATTTCAAGCTTCCCGAAAGTGTAAAGGTGATAGATGACGGGGCATTCTTTGCCAACACATCTCTTACGGGTATAGAATTCGGCAGCAATGTGACATCCATTGGTGAAGGAGCGTTTTCAAACTGTACAGCTCTTGAAAGCCTGGATATTCCGGGAAATATAACAGATATCCCATCCAACGGCTTCACTGACTGCGGATCCCTGTGGAGGGTAACTCTCCGGGATGGAGTAAAAAGCATTGGCAGGTATGCATTTTTCAATTGTAGGCAGCTCAAGAGCATAGAGTTGCCTGACAGTGTATCAAGCATTGGTGAATATGCTCTGGGCTATTATGAGACAGAAACAGGCGACAGCGGTGATGATGAAAAACAAACTGTTAAAATGGAGGACTTTGAGATAACCGGCGGAAGCGGCACGGCTGTTGAAGAATACCGCAGGGAGCTGGACAGCAGCGACTCAAACATAGTTATTATAATAATCATTATATGCATATCGGCAGTAGTGATCGCTGTTGTTTCAATACTGATCTATAAGACCATAGGCAATAAAAAATCAGATGAACTGAAGGATGAAGAAAACATTTCCCATAACGAAGACGATGAGGAGATGGATGACACGCCGGAGGAGACTGATGAGTTCCGTGAGGACGGAGAGGAGCAGTAAAAATGGAAGAAAATCAGAAATTACCTCAGGGAGTAACTCCCGAGGATGCACAGAATGCAGTGTTCAAAAAGCTTTTCTGGATAGCGGTGGACGCATCAAAAAAAGCATATGCCCCCTATTCCGGCTTCAAGGTAGGTGCTGCACTGCTTTGCAGTGACAATACTGTATATACAGGCTGTAATGTGGAAAATGCAGCATATCCTTTGGGAACGTGTGCTGAGAAAAATGCTATATGCAAGGCAGTGTCTGACGGCAGAACGGATTTTACGGCAATTGCCATTGCAGGCTCCAAGGACGAGGACTACAGTAAGCCCTGCTATCCCTGCGGTTCGTGCAGACAGGTCATGAGCGAGTTCTGCGATGAAAACTTCAAGGTAGTGGTGGCAGACGGCTATATCCCGCTGGGAGAGCTTCTTCCCTATAATTTCAAGCTATAAGGCAACACCGCACAAAGACCGCTTGGAAGCTTTGCACGTCATCTGCTTGCAGATTTTCCTTTATCTTGCACAAAATCTCTTT
>CACZQG010000217.1 GCA_902783235.1 uncultured Ruminococcus sp. | reverse complement strand
GTATGAGCGAAACTAAAAGTCTTTGCCAAGCTTTCTTCAGAAAGCGGCTCTTCGAGCTTTTCACTGCCGAACGCATGAGAGTATGAGCGAAACTAAAAGTTTTTTGCCAAGCTTTTTTTCAAAAAAGCGGAAAAGGCTTTTGATCTTTATGGATAAATTATATAATTAAATTTATGTATAAAAAGTGTAAAAAGCGTTTAATAAATTTAATACTATGGAACAAATGCAAATTGCATTTTTGTCATGCATATGGTATAATTATCATAGGAAAATTTGCGGATGATCGATATTTGCATGATAATTATTAGTGTTTCAAGGAGGTTAATATGAGATCATGGTTGAAGAGGGCTAAGGCAGCAGCAGTTTCGGCTGTACTTGGTGCATCACTTATCCCGGCATGGGGTACAGGTAACGGTGTGACGGCCGCATACGGTACGGGTAAGAACGTAGTGGAATATCTGGACAGAGGTATTGTGGCAGTAAGATCCGGCAGCGGTATGTTTGTAAGCTGGCGTTACAATGGGGATGATTCGGACAACGCTGTGTTCAGATTATACCGTGACAATACTCTTATCTATACCAGCGAAAAGGGAATGGCAACTTCCTTCTACGATGAAAAGGGAAGTGCAGCTTCATCCTACAAGGTGGAAACAGTTGAAAACGGAGCTGTAAGATCAACAGATACCTGTACAATGACTTCGGGACAGGATTACTTTACTATCCCTATGGATGTTCCTGCCGGCGGCACAACCCCCGGGGGTGAGGAATACACTTACAGCCCCAATGACTGTTCGGTGGGGGATGTGGACGGTGACGGACAGTACGAGATATTTGTGAAATGGGATCCCTCCAACGCTAAGGATAATTCCCAGTGGGGTTATACCGGAAACGTTTATATAGACTGCTATACACTGCAGGGCAAAAAGCTCTGGCGTGTGGATCTGGGAAAAAATATCCGTGCAGGTGCTCACTATACTCAGTATCTTGTGGCGGATTTTGATTGTGACGGCAAGGCTGAAATGACCTGCAAAACAGCTGACGGAACAATAGACGGTAAAGGCAAGGTGATAGGGGATTCGGGCGCCGATCACCGCAATGATGGAGGATACATTCTTTCCGGCCCCGAATACTACACCTTGTTTGACGGTGCAACAGGTGCGGCACTGGATACAGTAAACTATGAGTATCCCCGTGGAGAGGTGAGCAAAAAAACCTGGGGAGATGACTACGGCAACCGTGTTGACAGATTTTTAAGCTCGGCGGTATACTGTGACGGTGTGCATCCAAGTGCAGTTTCTCTGAGAGGCTACTATACAAGAATGACTGTTGTGGCATACGATGTTATCAATAAAAAGCTGGTAAAACGCTGGGGGTTTGATACTGGATATGACGTAAATGCTCCCGGCTACGGCGACGGCAACCACAATGCAATGCCGGCTGATGTTGACGGCGACGGAAGGCAGGAATACCTTATGGGAGCAGTGGCACTGGATGACGATGGAAGTGTTCTCTGGTGCAACGACAAGGGTCACGGTGACGCTATGCATCTCAGCGATTTCCTTCCCGACAGACCGGGACTGGAGTACTGGGTGTGCCATGAACATGAGCCCTACGGACTTTCTCTTATAGATGCAAAAACAGGCAAGGATATATTCCACTATGATGGCGGCAGAGATACAGGAAGATGCGCTGCCGGAAATATATATTCGGGAAATGACGGCAGTGAATTCTGGGGTGCTGTGCTGAATAAAATATATGACGGCAACGGCAATGCACTGGAGCTTCCTGTACCTGCCATGAACTTCCTGTCCTATTGGGACGGAGATCTTGAACGTGAGCTGCTCAACGATGTGACTATTACAAAAATGACAGCTGACAAGAAGATCGATACACTTCTGAACGCAGATGGCTGCGCTTCCAATAACAGTTCAAAGGCTACTCCCAATCTGTCCGCAGATATTTTCGGTGACTGGCGTGAGGAGCTGATACTCCGTACAGCCGATAACAAGGCACTGCGTATATATACCTCAAATCATGAGACAAAGTACAGGATCACAACTCTGATGCATGATCCCCAGTATCGTATGCAGGTAACGGCTGAACAGGCAGGCTATAATCAGCCTCCCCATCCCAGCTTCTATCTTGGCTCGGATCAGCCTCTTCCCGACAGACCGGCAGTGACACTGAACAATACAGGAAAGACACTCAATACCGGCGGTGCAGTAATGGATACCACCGGGGTATATGCTTTCAGAAATAAGAACAGCGGTCTTTATCTTACAGCAGAGGGCACGGCTGATCTGGCTAACGTTTCCCAGAGGGAGCTGGATGACACAGCAAGCTACTGGAAGCTGGAGGATGCAGGTGACGGCTATTATCTTATAAAGAGCATTGCAGGGGATGTCTATCTGGATCTGAATCAGGGCAAGTCGGCAATGGGTACCAATATTCAGGTGTACAAGAGATCAGGTACCACTGCCCAGCACTTCAAGTTTATAGACAAGGGCGATAATTCATACGTTTTAGCTACAAGAGCCTCTAATGATAAGAGCTGTGTTGAGATAGTGAGTGCAGATACTGCTTCCGGTGCAAATGCTCAGCAGTGGGAGATAAACGGTCATAACTGTCAGACATGGATACTGGAAGCCCTTACTCAGGGTGCCCGTGCCGAGGACGAGGTAATTGTGGGTGACGTAAACCGTGACGGTGCTGTAAACTGTATCGACCTTGTTATGATGAAGCGTATCAGGGATAGTTTTGATGCCAACGGCAGACAGTTTGCCGATACCAATTCCGATGGCTTTGTGGATAAAAAGGATATGCAGGCAATGACCGCCTACCTGACCAAGAAGGGACAGTTTGAAGCTGTAGAGAACAGCAGCTCCTTCTACTATGCAGCGGAGCAGTCCTGGAACAAGGGTATCAGAGAGAATAATAACCCGGGCTTTAAGAAGGATAATTATGTAAACCTGGAAAATACTGCCGGAAGCTATATACAGTGGGAGGTAACAGCCCCCTCTGAGGGTAATTATCTGTGCAGCCTTTATGTGGCAAACGGAACAGCCGACAACAGACCCATGAAGATAGAGGTCAACGGCGGCAAGGATTACTGGATGCAGGATTTCCTTACTACAGGAGCGTGGACAACATGGAATACAAGAGGTATAGTTCTTCCTCTTAAAAAGGGCAGAAACGTTATCAGAATGACCTCCCAAACAGCAGGAGGCGGTCCCAACATTGACTCTCTTTACATTGAAAAAACAGATGAGCCTATAGCCGAAACATATGTTCCTCAGCAGCAGCCTGAACAGAACGACCCCAAGGGTGAAAAAGTAATATATATAGCAGGTGACTCTACGGTACAGACCTACAGGGCAAGCTATGCTCCGCAGCAGGGCTGGGGTGCTTACCTGTCAGAGGAGCTGGGAGGCGTGAATGTCTCCAACCAGGCAATAGCAGGCAGAAGCTCCAAGAGCTTTTATGACAACGGCAGACTTCAGACTATACTTGACAGCATAAAGCCGGGAGATACCCTTCTTGTACAGTTTGCTATAAACGATTCGGCAGCAAGCAACGCCGAAAGATATGCTCCCACCTGCGGAACAGTTCCGGGTACAGAGGGAAGCTATGAATGGTATCTGCAAAAGTATATAGAGGGTGCAAAGGCAAAGGGCGCAACTCCGGTAATGGTAACGACCGTCATCGGTCTTAAAGCCTATGACCAGAGCAAGAAGCAGTTTGTTCCCTCATATACCAATTACTGCGATTCAATGAAGAAGCTGGCAAGCTATTACCAGATACCTGTTATTGACCTGAATACACTAATGGTCAACCACTATAATTCTATCGGTTATGATGCAGCTTACAAGTATCATCTCATATCCGCAGTGGAAGGCTCAACGGATATGACTCACTTTACTGAGACAGGTGCCAGGGCTGTAGCCAAGCTGGTAGCCGGCGAAATGAAGAAGCAGGGACTGGCATAATACAATAATACAATTGATATGATATAATAAAGAGGTGAATTTATCACTATGAGATCTAAAAAGCTCTTGTCAGTGCTTACAGCCGGCTTGATAGCGGCAGGAGGTGCTGCAGTGAATATGACCGCTGAGATAAGCGCAGCGGATATCAGTTATAAATTTGATCTGGGGGGCAGCTATGCAGGGGGCTTTACACAGGTAAGTGCTTCCGACGGATACAATAAGAGCAAAGGATACGGGTTCAGCGGCAGCGGTGTAAAGAATGTGCCTGCATCCGGCAGCGGTGCTTTCAGTGATGCGGTACAGTTTACGGATAACAGCACGGTCTTCTGCGCTGATCTTCCACAGGGACTTTACAGGGTATCTGTCACCCTGGGAAACACCAACCGTACCAGCGTATATATGGAAAATATGCTCCAGATAGTTAATATGACGGGAAATAACGCATATGACTCCATACTTGTTCCCGTTACCGACGGTCAGCTGAATGTAAGGGCTGCTGCCGGCAAGGAGGGCTATGCCTTTACCATCAGCGAGATAGATATACAGAAGGTATCGGACGATGCAGAGCTCCCCAAAACTGTATGGATCTGCGGCGACTCCACCGTGTGCAATTATTACCCCCTGGAAACCAGTACACAGGCAGGCTGGGGACAGGTGCTGAGCAAGTATATCGACACCTCAAAATGGCAGGTAAGGGATATGGCATCCAGCGGACAGTTTGCCAAGGGCTTTCTGGGCAGCGGACAGTTTACCCCCATTGAGTATTACGGCAAACAGGGAGATATATTCTTTATCTCTATAGGCATAAATGACAATAACCCCAATTACACCAATGAGCAGGAATACTATGAGTCTGTCACCGAGATGACAAAGCGTGCCGTGGCAAAGGGTATGACCGTCTATCTGGTAAAGCAGCAGGGCAGAGCAGGGGACGCTTCAAACAAGGGCTTGTCCGGACGCTGGTTCGGCGGCACTCTTGACAGGATAGGGGAAGAGCAGGATGTGAAGGTGCTGGATCTTTTCAATGCGTTTCATGATTACTGCGTTTCCATAGGTCAGGAGGAGACAAATAAGCTTTATATGACCGGAGATACTCTTCATCCCAATCGTCAGGGTGCCATGAAGCTGGCAGAGCTGGTATCCCGTATGGTGGACTGGGGAGACGGAGTAAAGCCTGTTATCGGCGGCGGTGCAGTGCTGGAAACAAACAAGAAATTCTATATAAAAAATAAAAACAGCGGACTGTATCTCAGTGCAGACGGTGAATTATCCAATCTTACAAATGTGATCCAGAGCGATATCCTGGGAAACAGCTCTCTGTGGGAGTTTGTGGACAAGGGCGGCGGTTACTATATGGTAAAAAACGCTGCAGGTGACTTCTATCTGGATCTGAATCAGGGCAAGACGGAAATGGGTACTAATATACAGATATACTCCAACTCAAATTCCAATGCCCAGCTTTTCAAATTCCTGCCCCGATCAGACGGCTCATATGTTATTGCTACAAGGGCAACAGGAGACAAGAGCTGCGTCGAGGTGGTAAATGCCTATACCGATGCAGGAGCCAATGTGCAGCAGTGGGAAATAAACGGACATCCCTGTCAGTCGTGGATACTGGAGGAGGCAGGAGACACACCCCAGACTGTAAAGGGGGTGGAGATGGATACTCAGGGTATGTATCTTATCAGAAACAGAAACAGCGGAATGTATCTTTCCTCTGAGGGCGAGGCAAGCGTAAACGCCAATGTAATACAGTCTGACTGCGGTATTTCCCCCGGATCGGTGTGGCAGTTTGTACAGCAGGAAAATGGCTGTTACCGTATAAAAAATGCTGCGGATGAATTGTACCTTGATTCGGAAAGCGGAGCAGATGGGATGGAAAAAAATATCCGGCTCAATACTATGTCGGAGGGAGATACACAGCTATTCAAATTTGTGGGAAGTGAAAATTATTCCATCCATACCGGGGCATCGGAGTACAGCTTCTGTGTGGACGCAGGGGCATCCACAGACAGCGGCAGTAATGTTTTCAGCAATGAGAAAAACAGGAGCACAAGCCAGCTATGGAGCATAGAGCCTGTTGAGCTATCCGGAAGCATTATAAGTCAGGAGCTGGTAATGGGAGATCTTAACGATGACGGAGCTGTCAACTGTATAGACTATATCATAATGAAGCGCAGGGGAAGCAGTATATCCGGCAAGGAGCTGCACGCAGCCGATACCAATGGGGACGGTATGGTAAATGGCAGTGACCTTTCCGACCTTATGGGATTTCTTGCAAAGAAAAACGAGCTGAAGGGTACCCGTGGCTTTTACTATGCGGATGAAGCTTCCTTTTCCAGAGGCATCCGTGAGGAGGTACACCCGGGATTCAGGGGAAAAAGCTATGTCAATCTTGAAAACATGGTGGGAAGCTTTATGGAATGGCGTGTCAGCGTACCCGAGGAAGGAGATTACCGCATTACCCTGTCAACGGCTAACGGCAGCAGTGACCCACGCCCTATGATGATAACCGTCAATGGTAAAAATGAAGTGAAGGGTGACTTCCCGGCATCCGGGGGATGGGATACCTGGGCTGAAAGCAGTGTTACGGTGCATCTTTCAAAGGGAGTGAATACTCTCAGACTCACTTCCGCCTCGGAAGGCGGCGGCCCTAATATAGATCATATGACAATTGAAAAAAGTGAATAGATCATATTGCGAGACCTTGGTGTAAACTAAGGTCTCTTTTTCTTCGGACTTTTATTGAACATAATTAAAACTTTAAAGCTCGGAAAGCCAACTTATTAATGCGCCTTAGAATAATTCGTAATGCGTAATTCGTAATGCGTAATCAATTGTGTCGGCAGAGCCGACAATATTTAAAAGCAAAGCGAAACGGTTTTTGCTTTCGCTGAAATGATATTAAAATCATAATTTGTAATTCTTATTTGGAATTTCTTATTTTTATTGATTACGGATGGTTTCGTTTAATTTGTTAGTTTTTGTTTTGGGATTTTTTATTCATATTGTTTACGGATGGTTTTACTTTTTATGATAGTTAATGTTTCAGCATTTCTTTGTTATTTGACAAAGAAACGCTGGCAAAGAAAGCAAAAAAACTT
>CACZQG010000216.1 GCA_902783235.1 uncultured Ruminococcus sp. | reverse complement strand
TTCTCCGGGTGCAGATTCACAAACGTGCCACGGAAGTCCCACACCATTCTCAAAATCAGTCTGACCCAGCTGCTGACCTGCCAGCACTCTGTCAGCCGGAATATATGCGACTGTTCCCACAGCCACCATCAGTGATGAAGCAAGTACTGTCATCTTTTTTAGTATTGATCTCATATTTTTATATCCGCCTTTCCGTCAAGGACACTGCTGCGATATACATTAAGTGTCCCTGTCCTATTTGAATCGAATTGTTCCCATTTCCCTTCCGGTAAATGGCATTCTACAGATACAACACAAGGAGGAAAGAAGCTCCCTTCCATCCTCCTTGTAAATTATTCAGCAGTACTGCAATTTATACAGTATTATTACTTTGGTTTACATAAAGTCTGCTTATTCTTCGCTTTCTTCCTGCACCCCTCTGCCTCCATCATTGGATAAAGGTCTCATTGTTGGGAACAGAAGAACATCTCTGATAGAAGGACTGTCGGTCAGGAGCATTACCAGTCTGTCCAGACCAAGTCCCAGACCGCCTGTAGGAGGCATACCGTATTCAAGGGCAGTAACAAAATCCTCATCCACCTCAGCATTTGCACCCTGTGCTCTCTTTGCTTCCACCTGTTTTACAAAACGCTGCTTTTGATCGATAGGATCATTCAGCTCCGAGAATGCATTACCCATTTCTCTTGCGTACACAAAATACTCAAAACGCTCTGTAAATGCAGGATTTTCAGGCTTTCTCTTGGCAAGAGGAGAATTCTCCACAGGATAATCGTAAATGATAGTAGGCTGTATCAGCTTATCCTCAACGTACTCCTCAAAGAAGGCTATAAGTACATGACCCTTTGTAGCACTTTCTCCCTCTTCAACTTCAAGACCCTTCTCCTTGGCACAGGCTCTTGCATCTTCATCAGTAGCCCAATCATTGTAATCAACACCTGCATACTTCTTAACAGCCTCAGCCATTGTAAGCTTGGTCCAGGGAGCGGAAAGATCGATCATTTCCCCCTGATACGGAACGGTAGATGAACCGCATACCTTTATTGCAAGTGTCTCATACATATTCTCTATAAGCTCCATCATACCCTTATAATCGGTATAGGCCTGATACATCTCAATTGATGTGAATTCCGGGTTATGGGAAGTATCCATACCCTCATTCCTGAAAATACGTCCTACCTCATATACCTTTTCAAAGCCGCCAACAATAAGTCTCTTCAAATAAAGCTCGGTCTCAATACGCAGATACATATCAAGATCCAGTGCGTTATGATGTGTTTTGAAGGGTCTTGCAGCAGCACCTATCTCCAGAGTATGAAGAACAGGAGTATCAACCTCTATATATCCTCTTGAGTCAAGGAAGTTTCTGATCTCACGCAGTATCATGCTGCGCTTTCTGAATGTTTCACGGGTGGAAGGATTGACGATAAGATCAATGTATCTCTGTCTGTAGCGTGTATCCTGATCCTTGAGACCATGCCATTTTTCGGGAAGGGGCAGCAGGGACTTGGAAAGAAGTGTTACATTTTCAGCGTGCACCGATATCTCACCGGTCTTTGTCTTGAAAACAAATCCCTCAACACCAACGATATCACCGATATCCCATTTTTTGAATTCCTTGTATTCATCTGTTCCTATATCATCACGCCTTACATAAACCTGAATACGATCACTTTCATCTCTTACATCCATAAAAGCAGCCTTACCCATTATACGGCGGCTCATGATACGTCCTGCGATCTTTACCTTGTTCTCGTGGAGCTTTTCCAGCTCTGCCGCTGTTTTTTCTTCATCATCTCCGGTCGCAGCCTTTATTTCCGCTTCCTTCTTTTCATATTCAGATTTTAAAGCAGCATTTTTTGAGTCAACGTCAAATTTGGTTATTGTATAAGGATCTCTGCCATTGTGCTGAAGCTCAAAAAGCTTATCCATTCTGACCTTCTTATACTCATTTACGTCCTGTAATTCCTCCGCTGGTGCGGTATTATTCATATTTTCACTCATTTGTAATGACCCTTCCGTTATTTCGATATTTCAATTACTTCAAATCTCAGCTCACCGGCAGGTGCTTCCACAATGAAGAAGTCGCCTACTTTTTTCTTCATAGCAGCCCTGCCTATAGGAGATTCATCAGAGATCTTTCCCTGCTCGAAATCTGCCTCTGTGGTACCAACTATCTGGAGTGTTTCTATCTCATCGGAGCCATCTCTCTTTATCTTTATAACAGAGCCCACGCCCACTTCATCAACAGATATATTGTCACCCTCAATGACCTCGGCATTAGCTATTGTTTCTTCCATCTGGGCAATAGTCGCTTCCAGCATTGCCTGCTCATTTTTAGCTTCATCATACTCAGCGTTTTCCGAAAGGTCACCAAAGGCTCTTGCTTCCTTTAGCTTCTGAGCTACTTCAGCACGTCTTACGGTAACTAACCTTGTGTATTCAGCCTGTAGTTTTTCAAAACCCTCACGGGACATTTGTTTTTTAGCCATAATAGTTCTCCTTATAATAATGATATCTATTATAGTCGGAGCAAAGTGTGATAAGCCTTCCTGATCACACTGTGACGACTGCAACCATCACCCGGAGCTTTGCTCCTCATGATATGGGCGGAAGACATCCCCCCGAGATCATGAGATGACACCCGCCCGCTAAAAGGCAGGATACATCTGCGGCATGGTTATTATTCCATACCTACTTATTATATAATATTTTTCCTGTTTTGTCAATCATTTATTGAAAAATGGCATGGAAATCAATTTTAATAAACGATTAGTAATAAACTATAAATCACTTAAATAAATACAAAAGTTTAGGTCAAGCCTTTTCAAAGGCTTGCGGTGTCCAGAGGC
>CACZQG010000215.1 GCA_902783235.1 uncultured Ruminococcus sp. | reverse complement strand
GTCTTGTCGGGATAATCAAGTATCATTCCCTTGTTGCCTGAGGCTTCAATTACCTTTTTAAATTCTGCACTTCTTGTTTCGTTTCTGCCGTTGGTAATGACCACAACAAAGTAACCACCGTATTTGAGATGCCCTCCTCCCCAGAGTACCTCATCATCAGGGTGTGCTGTTATCATAAGAAACTGGCAGGAATCAATGCCTGCATCCTTTAGCTGTTCAACAGTGAGGGGAGAGATATGATATTCACTGCGTATGTAGCTTTCGGTGCATATAGTTCCGGTAAGCAATAGTAAACACCCCACTGTCATTATCAATAATTTCTTTATACCGTTTTTCATTTAAGATCACCTTATGTTATAGGATATATAGTTTTTATAACATACTTTCAATACATCAGCTGAAATATATCAAGGACTGATAAATAAATTATACCATTAAAAGAAAAATTTGTAAAGCGCAATATATGCATATGTTGAGCAATAATTGAATAAAAAGAAAATAGCTTATTTGTTTTTGATGATAACTTAAACGTTTAAGTAAAAATAGTATATGGTCAAAATGAAGAAAATGTGATAAGACAAAGGATAATTGTGACATTTTGTTCAATGTCACTTGACAATTGAGGAAATTTATTGTAAAATAGAATATGGAATAAAGGCAGGGGCGATATGTGCAATAATTGCACAGTGCATATCCTCTTCAAAAAAATATATGCCTTTATAGAACGTATAAACCTTTTTTACCTATTATTTTTTAAGGGGGAAGATGGAAATGAACTTCAAAAAGAAACTGGCAGCTCTGGCTACTACTGCTGCCTGCGCCATCTCATGCATAGGCATAGGAGGCGTGAATCTTGCGGATGACACTGTAATTGCAGCAGGTCTTTCGGGCAAGAATGCTTTCCAGATCACACAGGAAATGAAGGTGGGCTGGAACCTGGGTAACACACTGGATGCTAACGATCCTTCCAAGACTGATCCTAAGGCTTCCGTTACCTGCTGGGGAAATCCCGAGCCTACACAGGCTACATTTGATACGCTGAAAACAGGCGGATTCAAGACGGTGAGAATACCTACCACATGGTATACACACATAAGTCAGCAGGGCGGCAAATGGGTCGTTGATCCTCAGTGGATGGCATATGTTAAGAATACCGTTGATATGGCTTTGAAGGATGATATGTTTGTTATCCTAAATATACACCATGAAAACTTCATTAATGTTGAACGCTTTACAGATCAGACAAGGGCTGATGCCGAGGCTAAGATGAAGGGAATATGGAGTGCGGTTGCAGAGACATTCAAGGACTATGATCAGCATCTGATCTTTGAGGGTATGAATGAGCCTCGTCAGACATATTCTCCTTCTGTTGAGTGGGGCTCAGGTGATACTCAGTCCCGTGCATATGTAAACTATCTCAATAATGTATTTGTACAGACCGTAAGAGGTCAGGGCTCCAGCGCAAACAAGGAACGTCTTCTGATGCTCCCTGACTATGTTGCCTCCAGTGATCCCGAGGCAGTAAGTTCGATCGAGATCCCAAATGGTGCTGGAAACGTTGCACTTTCAGTTCACGCTTATCTGCCTTACTTCTTCACAATGGCTACAGACAGCCATGCAAACCATGAGTATAAAGCTGATGGTTCATCGAAGGACGGCTACGGCAACAATTATAAGCAGAATATCATCAGCTTCTTCAACTCCATGAAGCAGATCTCTCAGCAGAAGAATGCTCCTGTTATCATTGGTGAGTTCGGTTCCTCAGACTTTGGCAATACTCAGGATCGTGTAAACTGGACACATGACTACATGACATATGCAAAGGATGCAGGCTGTGTATGTGTTCTCTGGGATAACAATGCTCCTTTCACAGGCGTTGGAAACGGTGAGAACCATGCATACCTTAACAGAAAGTCAAATACCTGGTATGACTCGGCTATCCCTGTTGTTCAGGAAATGATGAAGGTCGTTGGTTCAAGCGGAAGCTATGAGGAATATGTTCATCAGGATTTCAGCTGGAACAACATCAAGATCGGCTCCGACTGGATCGAAATATTCAAGAGCGAAAAAGGCGTTAATCCCAAAAACGAGCCTGAGGATTCTCCCGGTTGGGCTCCTATGGAGGTAAAGGACGCTAAGAAGTATATCAATAATGGTTACAAGATCGCTATCGTTGCTGATTCCGCAGGTGCTGATCCTGCACTGGTAGTTATGACTGATCTTTGCGGTAAGGTTGACGGCAAGGGCTGGTATTATGTAACACCGGACGGAACAAGCTCTCAGGACTATGTGTTCTTCTATGATTATAATGATATGGTAACAGCTGCCAAGGGCACAGGTGATGACAGCATTTCCGCACTTTCCAGTGTATTTGCCAGTGAGCACGGCGCAGAAGCTGTTATTTACGGCGTATATGCTATCCCTACAGGTCAGACACCTGTTGTTGAACCCACAACACAGCCTACTACACAGCCCACACCTGTTTCCAGCTTCTCCTGGAGCAAGGTACAGATCCCATCTGACTGGGTTCAGCTTTTCAGATCCGAAAATGGTGAAACTCCTGACGGTGACTATGGCAAGGAATGGGCAAATATAGAAGTAAAGGGCGCAGAAAACTATATCGGTGAAGGATACAAGATCGCTATGGTGGCTGAGTCCGAAAAGACACCTGAAATCGTTCTTATGGGCGAAAACTGGAACAGGATCTCCGGTTCTGCCGGTTCACAGAACTATGTTTATATGTATGATTTTGCTGATATGAAAAAGGCAGTTGAAGGCTCCGGAGATACTATCGCTAAGGCTAAGGAGCATCTCTTTGCCAGCGCAAACGGTGCAGCTGTAACAGTATATGGCGTATATGCTGTTCCTACAGGCAGCACACAGCCTACAACTCAGCCTGTTGTTACAACAACTACAACAAAAGTACAGCCTGTTCAGATAACAACTACTACAACTACCGCAATTATTCCTTCATCTCAGGACGGAGTATATGAGGTAAAGGTAAATAAGGCAATAGATTATTCCAAGCTTCCCGAGGATGATAAGATGATCGGTTTCTCATGGAAGGACTTTGGAGTAAAGAGCGGCGAATATGCAACTAAGATCGAATTCAACCTTTCTTCAAGCAAGAATCTGGGTACATGGGTAGGTGCTTTTGGTTCATCTACAACAGTTGCTCCCGACTACTGGACAATGTCAGATGAGATTAACAAGCCACTTAGCGGCAACAATGCTACTGTTACATGGGAACCCTCCGCTGATATTGCTAAAACATTTGCTTATTCAGCAGGTGAACTGAAATTCGGAGTATGGTGGATAGACTGCGGACAGTTTAATATCGATTCCATCAAGGTATATACAGCAAGCGGCAGCAGTAATCCTTCTGCTGTAACTACAATAAAGGCAACAACTCAGGCGATCACAACAGTTGTTACAACTACGACCAGAACTACAACACAGCCTGTGACTCAGCCGGTAACACAGCCCATCACTCAGCCGGTAACACAGCCTATAGGTACACCTACACTTTTAGGTGATGTTGATATGGATGGTACTGTAGGATTGTCAGATATCACAGCACTTTGCAAGCATATCCTTAATGAGAATCTTTATAAATTCAAATCAGAGGCTGCAAAGGCAAATGCCGATGTAAACCGTGATAAAGTAATAAACTCTATGGACGTTTCCCGCCTTATTGAGTTTAACCTGGGTAAAGTAAAATCCTTCTGATGATTTATATTCAGATCGGATATATCCATGTATAAGATCTTGCACCGAAGCAGAGTATTCTGCTTCGGTGCTTTCTGTTTGATGCAAAGTAGTTTGCTATTTGAGAAGGAGTGAATTGGAATGGCAAAATAATCCTGCGGCGATGTTACTTGCTTCTTATGCGATGGATTCTGACCCATTATGCTTTGCTCATGAAAAAACCTGAGGGATTAAATCACTCAGGTTTTTGTATATTTATTGGGTTTATGAAATGTATTACACCACTGAAATCCATTCGGCTTTCAGGTATGGCTTATTTCCATCTGATATCGCAAAGATGACTGTTTTCATCACGCTTGACTTCATAAGGTAAATTTGCTGCTGTAAGCTCGTCTAAAAAGATCCTGAATAATTTATCATCCGTGAAGTTTTGTGAGAAGGTTAAATAGAAATTGTGGTTGAGGCAGGCGATCTCAATTGCAACATCGATCACAGTTGGCATAGCCAGTAAATATATTTCTTCTATGTATGGATCCAGTGATCCGAAGCTTCTGTTATTTGTATAAGAAACAGCAGCTGTCCATCTTGCCTTGCCCGAAGCCTTGCCAAATATATCAAACTTCATTTCAAGTGGCATCATCTCAAGCTTTTTATGCGTAGCCTTTAGCTTTTTTACGTACCAGATCGAATTCTCCGGCTGTGCCTGGAGCATGAGCTTTCCACGGGTAACAGTACACATTCTTTCGATGTCATCATTTTCAATGCATTTAGGAAAATCAATTTCGGCAACATTGGCAAACAGCCTGTAATTCTCATGGTTGCCCAGCATTCCCTTATGATCTATGGCAATAGTGATATTTAAAGTTTTTTCGCTTTTCGGATCATTTTTTCTTATAGCTCTTGCAAGAATGACACTTAATAGAGCATTGGGGCTTCCATCGTTTTCATGACAATACCGCATGACCTCTTTTTCGGGAAGCTTTAAATAGAAATAGCGCACATCCCCTTTGGGATCCGGATTGATCCTATAAAAATCCTCAATGGGTTTCTTTTGATATATGGGCGCCTCTGCTGCATCAATGTCAAACTTTGCAAATGGATCACCGACCTCAGATTCGGGTATTTCCTGCCCGGGGAGCCTGAAGCCTGTGGCATCGAAGGAAATTTTATACTTTTTGCTTAGATATACAAAAAGCAGACTTTTGATATAGGGTAAAAATCCTGCACCGTCAGTCAGAGCGTGAACGATCTCAACCGCTAAGCGTTTTCCTTCATATTTTATAGCCATAAGGTGATAATTGGACTCTTCCGTACTAAACACGATAGGCTCCCATGTGTTTCTGACTGTCAATGGCAGAGGATTAGGGATAGGAATTATGTCATATTCGGTCAATCTACCTTTGACATAGAAATACGGAAATCTTTGTCTTAAAAAATCAGCTGAATCTGCAAGGATATCTCCATCTATGGGTTCTTTTAACGTAACGGCACATCCCATTGTATTTGCGTTTCCCGATGAACTCATATATAGCATTGGATCATAATATTCTGACATTTTTTCCTCCTGTTTATATTTGCAGCCTGATTATCATTAACTGTATAAATGATAGCGATCAGATAGTCCGATCTCGATCTGTATTATTAAGGCAATACCGTACAAAACTGTAGGGGATCCTTGTGTGGTGTTTCCCTAATTCAAGCATAAAACCGTTGATTTAGTTGTGGGGCAACTGTACATATTATAGCATAATGCTGATGAAATGTCAATTGAAACGATGAGACCGACCTCAATGATAATTCAATTCGGGTCAACAGCATAGCAGTTACAGTGTATTGGCCGATACTGTTTTAACTGGTAATATCCCATAAGCGGTGGTCTTATTGTAAATTCTTTGGAAGGTCAGCTCACCTGAGCCATTAAAAGCAGCAAAAGGACTGCTATGCTGCATTGTCTTACCCAGCATAATAGTCCATTTTGTTTAATCCATATTGTTTATCCAATCCTGTATCTCATTGTCGGAGATACCTGCATCAAGTCTGCCGCCGGCAAGCCAGTTTCCGCTGCCTGCCTGGGAAGCAAGATTATCTCCGCTGCTGCCGATAGGACTTCCGCCCGAGGTGCAGAAGGGGATGACCGTCTTGCCGTCAAAGCTGTGAGCTTCAACAAAGGTACTCATTATTCTCGGTGCATCTCCCCACCAGATAGGGTATCCGATATATACGGTGGTGCAGCCGTCCAGATCGACGGTATCATTGGCGATAGCAGGCCGCACATCAGGGTCGTTCATTTCAATGGTGGTTCGGCTGTTTTTGTCGTTCCAGTCAAGATCGGCATCAGAATATGGCTCGGCAGGTATAAGCTCAAATATTTCAGCACCGGTTACATCTGCGATACGCTCTGCAACACCTTTGGTCGTGCCTGTTGCGGAAAAATACACAACTATTGTGTCAGTTCCTGTTTTCTCTTCCGCATCGTTATTTTTCGGCTGTACTGCATTCTGATCGGGTGCAGCTTTTTCTTTATCTGATCCTTCCGATCCTGCCACTTCGTTATTCGGTTGTTCCTGTGAACTATGCTGAACAGCTTCTGTCTGTGCGGATGATCCTGCATCAGCGGAGCTGCCGCAGGCACTGAATCCCAGCATACACATTGCAGCCAGCATTGATAGTATCAGTTTTTTCATGTGCTTCACCTACTTATTTCATTTCCTTTTCCCAGAATCGGATCACATTAAGATCGAGACTGTCAGCTGCTTTTTCAAGCTCTGTAACTTCATCGTGAGTCAGTGTGATATTGGCTGATTTTACTGCATCTTCAACATGGCTCACCTTTGTTACACCTATTATAGGCAGAGTTCCTTTGGCGATAGCCCAGGCAACAGGAACCTGTGCAATACCAACGCCGTGATTATCTGCTATCTTGCCGAGAGCTTTATTCATGATCTCAAGCTTATCAAGAATAGGATTATAGCTGTCTGCTCTTGCAGAGCCTGCGGGCATTGGATGTGCTGTGTCATACTTTCCGGAAAGTGCGCCCTGCTCCAGTACCATATAAGAAAAGAAGGTAATATCATTATCCCTGCAGTAGCTTAATATGCCCGAATCCTCGGAGGAACGGTTTATAAGGCTGTAATGATTCTGTACTGCCGATAGCTTCAGACCGTGAGTTTCAAGTATTCCGGCAGCTTGCTTTATCTCCCCAAGATTGTGATTGGAAACACCGATCAGGGGAACATTGTCCTTTCCTTCAAAATACTTTGCCAGCTCCTCCGTCCACTTTGGTGCATCCCAAACGTTGTGGATCCAGTAAATATCAAAACCATCAAGCTTCATAAGATCCAGCTGCATCTCTATCATATCCTTCATAGCAGTTGATGAAGAACTGTCTGCGCACTGTGGTGTGAACTTATCAGATATTAAGTAGCTTTCTCTGGGTAAGTCCTTCACAAAGCTTGCCAGTACCTTTTCAGAAGTACCCATTCCATAGGCATAGGCAGTGTCCCAAAGGTTCAGACCGTTTTCCATTGCTTTGTCAAAAATAGGGCGGAGTGTATCTGCTTCAAGCTTTTCGCCGAATGTTCCGTCATTGCCCCATGCCCATGCACCCAGGGCGATCTTTGGTAGTTTATTCATAATTATAGCCTCCTTATATTTTTTGCGAGCCTGTAGACCAGACGTGCTTTTCATTTTTGTTTGCGGGTTTATTTTGTGCCATGACTCCGGCAAGTGGATGAGGTACATAGAGCTCTTCCAGATAGGATATTTCATCAGCAGAGAGTGTAAGCTCCACAGCCTTTGCTGCATCCTCTATGTGGTGCAGCTTGGTTGCTCCCACTACAGGGGAAGATACTTTGGTGAGCAGCCAGGCAAGTGAGATCTCAGTCATGCTTACGCTTTGCTTTTGAGCTAATTCAGCAACACGGCGGATAATTGCCTCATCCTGTTCCTTGGTAGCATCATACTTGAATTTTGCGTATGTGTCTTCCTCAGCACGCTTTGATGTCTCACCGGGAAGACGGCTCAGTCTTCCGCTTGCAAGAGCACTGTATGGGGTCATGGCGATGTTATCCTCAGCGCAAAGCATTGCCATTTCTCTTTCCTCCTCACGGAAGATAAGGTTATAGTGTCCCTGAACAGAAATGAACTTTTCAAAGCCCTCTCTTTCAGCAAGAGCATTTGCCTTGGCAAGCTGCCATGCATAGCAGTTGGAAATGCCTATGAAGCGTGCCTTGCCTGACTTGACTATTCTGTTCAGGCCATCAAGAATATCATAAATGGGTGTATTCCAGTCCCACATATGATAAATGTAGAGATCAACATAATCCATACCAAGATTTTCAAGACTTTTGTTTATCATACGCTGTATGTGCTGCTGACCTGTGATACCCGACTCAATGTCGGCAGATGTTCTCGGAAGAAACTTTGTGGCAACTACCACATCCTCACGCTTTGCAAAGTCTTTCAGGGCTCTGCCCAGGTATTGTTCGCTTGTACCTGACTGATATCCTATGGCAGTATCATAGAAATTAATACCAAGTTCAAGCCCACGCTTTATGATCTCACGGGAATGCTCTTCGTCTATTGTCCAGGAATGCTGACCGTTCTGTGCATCTCCGAAGCCCATACAGCCCATGCATATACGTGAGACATTCAGATCTGAATTCCCAAGCTTTGTGTATTCCATAATATACCTCCCTTTATTGCATTACGCAGTAATATATTTCTGCATAGTTCCTATGCATTTTGCTACTTATATCAAAACTGACCCTTCCGGCAATACTTGAAGGACAGAATATTACTTTACTATTTTGAATATCACTTTGAACATCTATTCTGACATTGTGTCATTATAGATATTATATCACTATTCTGACATCGTGTCAATATATTAAAGGGGATTATTTTGATTTCATTATATTGTACAATTTTGCAGCAGTTGATTTAGGTAATACCGCACAAAAATTGTGCGTCAGATGCGCTGTCAGATTTTTTGTCAGAGTGCGTAAATTGAAGCAGAAAAAACAGATGCTTCTCTGAACTGCTGGATACAAAAAAAGGCGTTCCATGATCAGGAACGCCCAAAATGCTGATAATATTAAGTTTTTGATTTCTTAGTTCTGTGGGTTTGCGACCGCTTTAGAATTTATATTTTATAATACAGATCCTTAGTCGGATCTCATGGACAGGTGTGGAAGCGGTTTATTTGCCGTAAATAACATTTTCAACGATATCAAGGTTAGCATCGAAATCTATCTCCAATACAGACATTCCGTCAATATCCGAGCCCCAGTAGGTATCCTCCGCCGGGATACGAACCTGATCAAAGTCATAGAATGCAAGCAGCCAGGGGAGTCTCAGTGAAAGAAGATACAGGTCAAAGCTGCTCATATTTGTAGATACATCGGGGAAGGCATCTCCTATCATGGAGAACAGCGAGCCTACGCCCATATTCTTCAAAATACCCGTCAGAACAGTACGCTGTCTTTCAGTACGCTCAAAGTCTGCATTTCCCACCTTACGCAGCCTTGCATAGCTGAGAGCCTGTTTACCCCCAAGCTTATATTTGCCTGCGCCATTGAGATAATCTGATTCCTTTGGCTCTCCGAAAAGGGAAACACCCTCCGGGCTGTCAAGCAGGACATTTATAGCATCTGCTTCGTCCTCATTTACCTCGATCTCCACTCCGCCAACGGCATCTACCAGTCCGGCAAAGGAGGTGAAGTTGATAGTTATATAATCATCCACGTCGATGTAGAAGTTTTCCTCAATAGTATCCATGAGAAGCTCGGGACCGCCGTGGAAATATGCTGCATTTAGCCTGTCCCATCCGTAACCCGGGATATCAACATAGGTATCACGCATGAGGGATACAAGGTTTATCTTATGGGTATTGCTGTTTATGGACAAAAGGATCATGGAATCCGAGCGTCCTCTGTCATCTCCACGGGAATCATTGCCTATGAGAAGTATATTGCGTACCGAGGAGCTGCTGTACAGGTCATGAGAAGGGGTCAATCTGTCTCCTTTATCCGCCTTGGTGACCTTACTGATCGCCAGAAAGGAGAGCAGGGAATATATAAGGAACAGAGCGGCAACAAATATGATAAGACCTATGATGATCTTTTTAAGTATACCGCCTCTTTTTTTCTTTTTCCTTTGGGGACGTTCTCCACGGTTTGATGTTGGCTCACGGTCATAGTAGCCGTCATCCGCTGCATATTGAGAATGGGGTTGACTGCGTGATTCGGTTGAAGACTGCCTGTAATGAGCATCATCGTAGGGGTATTGACTGCCGGGTTGTCCGCCGGGATGCTGTGAACGTCCCGCTGGTGATCCGCTGTTGTTATATCCTTCATTATAATACCTGGGATCGTTAGCAGGCATACCGTTTTGCCGATGAGACTGCTGTGGCTGTTGATATTGCTGTTGCTGCTGATAGGACGGCGGTATATTCTTGTGCTGAGGCTGACGGGGATCCCTGTTCTGGGGATTTTTATGTACCTGCTGCCTTTGAGCTGCAAACTGCATTGTATCCTGTGCGTATGAATTCTTGTTATTTCTGTCAGACATATCTATGCACCTCCGTTATCTTAAAAAAGGGAATACTATAAATCCGGCAACGATAACTGCTGCAACTATCAGGACTAATGCTCGTAAAATAGGGCTTTTTTTGTTTTTCATGATTTTCTCCTGTTCTTTTGTGTTTTTGTCTCTGAATACTATTATATCATTATAAATGGCAAAAGTCAACTTTTCATGATCATTATAAGAACAGAAATAGTGTTTTCACATAAAAAAACCACCCCAGACACACGCCGGGGGTGGGGTTTATGTATGAGAAAATTGGAAATTGCTTACTTCTTACCCAGCTGTTTCTCGATAAGTGCGGAGGTATCAACTCCGTTTACTTTGCCGTCGCTGTTCATGTCAGCGTTAGCGAAAGCAGTTTCATTTGCAAGTGGGTAAAGCTCATTGTTGAGGTTGTACTTGGCAACAGTGATAACGTCAGAAAGTCCTACCTCGTT
>CACZQG010000214.1 GCA_902783235.1 uncultured Ruminococcus sp. | reverse complement strand
GTTTGCTATATAATCTGAGGGATGTGGATGGCTACGTTCCCTACAAATGTGTTGTGTAACTATTTTGTAAAAATTGATTTCCGTGATTAAGGCAACACAACACACAAAACCCACCCGTCCGTTCGGACGAGTGGGTTTGCTTATATAAAATGGTCGATACCTTGTTTATCAGTATCCCATTCCCATGCCGCCCTGGGGCATTGCAGGAGCTGCTTCCGGCTGAGGAAGATCAGCCACCAGACTTTCTGTGGTGAGTACCATAGCAGATACTGAAGCGGCATTCTGGAGAGCGGAACGTGTTACCTTTGTAGGATCAACGATGCCGGCAGGGATCATATCAACATACTTTTCGTTGTAAGCGTCAAAGCCGTAGCCGGTCTTGCCTGACTTTATCATCTCATTGATAATAACGCTGCCTTCCAGACCTGCGTTCTTTGCTATCTGTCTTACAGGCTCTTCGAGAGCTTTAAGGATTATCTTAGCACCTGTCTTTTCGTCACCCTCCAACTCGTTTACAAGCTTTTCAACAGTGGGGATCGCATTTATAAGTGCTGTACCGCCGCCGGCAACGATACCCTCTTCAACAGCTGCCTTTGTAGCTGCAAGAGCGTCTTCGATACGCAGCTTCTTTTCCTTCATCTCGATCTCTGTAGCAGCGCCTACCTTGATAACTGCAACACCGCCGGAGAGCTTTGCAAGTCTTTCCTGGAGCTTTTCCTTGTCAAAATCGGAAGTGGTGGTTTCGATCTGTGATCTTATCTGTGCAACTCTGTTTTTGATCTCATCGGAAGCACCTGAACCATCAACTATAATAGTGTTTTCCTTCTGGATAACAACCTGTCTTGCCTGACCCAGCTGCTGGATAGTTGTATCTTTAAGCTCAAGACCGACCTCCTCGCTTATTACCTCGCCGCCTGTGAGGATAGCGATATCCCTGAGCATTTCTTTTCTTCTGTCACCAAAGCCGGGAGCCTTGACAGCAGCACACTTGAATGTACCTCTCAGATTATTGAGGATAAGTGTAGTCAGTGCTTCACCTTCAATATCCTCTGCAATTATTACCAGCTTCTTGCCTGACTGTACCAGCTGTTCGAGAAGGGGAAGTATTTCCTGGATAGAGGATATCTTCTTGTCTGTGATAAGGATATAGGGATCGTCATAAACAGCTTCCATTTTTTCTGTATCTGTTACCATGTAGGGGGAGATGTAGCCTCTGTCAAACTGCATACCCTCAACTACCTCGCTGTATGTTTCTGCTGTTTTGCTCTCTTCAATAGTGATAACGCCGTCAGCTGTCACCTTATCCATAGCTTCTGCAATAAGCTTACCTACTGTTTCGTCAGCAGAGGATACTGTTGCAACTCTTGCGATGTCATCGCTGCCTTCGATAGTCTTGGAGTTGTCGATAACTGTCTTGACTGCTGCGTCTACTGCCTTAGCCATACCCTTCTTTACGATCATGGGGTTAGCACCGGCAGCAATATTCTTCATACCCTCTCTTATCATAGCCTGAGCCAGAAGAGTAGCTGTGGTCGTACCATCGCCGGCTGCGTCGTTGGTTTTGGTAGCTACCTCCTTGAGCATCTGTGCGCCCATATTCTCGAAAGCGTCTTCCAGCTCAATTTCCTTGGCGATGGTAACACCGTCATTTGTAACAAGGGGTGAACCGAACTTCTTGTCAAGAACAACATTTCTGCCTTTGGGTCCAAGTGTGATCTTAACGGTATCTGCAAGCTTGTCAATACCTGCCTGTAAAGCCTTTCTTGCTTCTTCGCCGTACTTTATATCCTTTGCCATGGTTACATATCTCCTTTATACTATAATATTGATCTTCAAACTGCCTTTCAGGCATTGGGAATGCCTGAAAGTCTTATGTCCGGGTACTTATTATTCTACGATAGCCAGGACATCCGACTGACGGAGGATGGTGTACTCAACATCGTCAACCTTTACTTCTGTTCCGGCATACTTGGAAAGCAGCACCTTATCACCGACTTTAAGGTACATTTCAACCTTTTCACCGTCTACTACGCCGCCGGGACCTACTGCAACTACCTCTGCTATAGAGGGCTTCTCCTTTGATGCTGCTGCCAGGATGATACCGCTCTTGGTGGTCTCCTCAGCCTCTGTCATTTTGATAACGACTCTGTCTGCCAATGGTTTGATAGTCATATATATTCCTCCCTAAATTTATTATAGTCGGAGCAAAGCGTGATAAGTACGCCATCACGCTGCGGCGACTGCAACCGCCGCAGGATATCTGCGACATGGTTGTACATTTTATTATTGTTTTTGATTTAGCACTCTAACTCTTTGAGTGCTAATTACTATTTTAGCGATTTTTTCAAAAAAATCAAGTATATTTTGGGGTTTACAAGTATTTTTGTATAGCTGCACAATTTAGCGGGCACTAACCCTCTGATAAGTGTATAATTTTGAGACAATACCCTGTAAGGAGCATGGTGTTTCCCTTTAGTGCCGGGAAATTTTGCTGCGTTATGTTTTGTGATCCGGGGACAGTAACAAAATACAAAAAGCGACATAATATACTATTGTCAAAGCAAATGACTTTGGCATAATGACTACAGGAGGAAACTATATGGACTTCAGTATGTTTGAAGACCTCCCCGATGTACAGAACTTCCTGAACGGTAAAAACGTCAGGGATTCGGTGAGCGATCTTATGAACTCTCTGGGCGGCAGCGGCAGTAATAACGGCAGCAGCGGAAAAATGTCAATGTCCGCCGATAATGATAAAGATAAAAGCAAGACCTCGGGAGGCAGATTCCCTAAAAACACCCCTATTGCTATGGCTTATGTGCCCAGGCAGCAGTGGGATAAGACCTACACCAGTGAAAACGGTATGAAAAAGGGTACCATGTTCCCTGAACTGGATCTTCCCTTTGCACCGGAGGAGGGATGTTATGACACCGAAAGATAAGCTTCTCAGGACTATACAGATGTACTGCTTTGCTCTCCAGGAAATAAAGCTTTACCTGGATACCCATCCCACTTGTCCTAAGGGAATGGAATACTACCACAAGTATAAGAATATGAAAAATGAGGCAGTTGCGGAATATAACCGTATGTATGGTCCCCTTACTGCTGATATGGTGGAAAGCAAGGACAGATGGACATGGACGGACGATCCGTTCCCCTGGGAAAGGAGTGCTAACTGATGTGGAAATATGAAAAAAAATACTTATATCCTAATTATACATTGAATATCATATAAAATAGACCATCACATTAAGGTCTGAATTTCTGTTATTATTGCACATCTTTTGGGTCTTGTGATAAACTATCTTACTGCACACGCTTTTCAAAAGTCGATTCTTTTCATCTGCGTTTGCACTTTCAAATCGGTCGATCACATCATTAAGTTTGGCTATAACGCTATCAATGGATTCTGCTTTTTCTTCTTCCGCTTCCACTTCTTTAAGTGCGATCTCCACCTTGTTGATGTCGCTTTTTATTTTCTCGGAACGTTCCAAAAAGGTATTTAGATCGTATATCTCCTGTTCAAGCAGATCATGAAGTTTGGAAAGCTGCTTTTTTAGTTTTTCATGTTCTCTTACAAGGGGTGTGCGTTTATCTATTTTGATTATCTTTTCTGTTGAGTTGATACTTTTTAGGCTCTCCAATTCTTCTAATCTATATCTTATAGCAGCAAGTACAGCATCATCGACAAGTTCGATCTTGGAGCTTACAACCTTGCCTCTGCATTCGGCATAGGTGCAAAGCATATGTTCATAGCCGTTATTACTTCTTCTTCGCATCTGGTGTCCGCAACTTCCACAGAAAAGCAAACCATGATAATAGTTTTTAATATCTGTGTTATTAGGGTGCTGGACAGCAGGGCTGTTTTTTCTTTTGTATTGTACCATATCGAATATTTCCTGTGGTATGATAGCATCATGCAGGCCGTTATACAGCGTTTCTCCGCTTGACTTGGTCTGCCAACGGACTTTGCCTGTGTACAAAGGATTGGAAAGTATCTTTTTTATGCTGGGTGATTCCCAAAGATCACGTTTTTGCGGCTTTACTCCCATTTTATTCAATTCTCGGGCTATGGCTTTTGCTCCGTTGCCGTTTAGGTACATATCAAATATCAGTTTTACGATTTCCGCCTGCTCGGGTATCACCTCAAGAGTGTGTACCTTGTGAGCAGGATTTATTTTTTTATATCCGAACGGGTCACGTTGTCCGATATAATTACCTTCTTTTACAGCTGCCAATCTGCCTGCCTGCATACGGCGTTTTATGGTCTTGTATTCACGCCTTGACATAAACAGGGCAAATTCAAAATATTCTTCATCAAATTCGTTGTCGGGGTCGTAAGTCTTTATTGGTGTGATGATCTTTGTGTCGGAATTTTTGAACGCCTGAGCAACAATGCCCTGATCTATGGTATCACCTCTCGCTAAACGCTCGATCTCCATGACCAGAACGCCACTGTAACAACGTTTCT
>CACZQG010000213.1 GCA_902783235.1 uncultured Ruminococcus sp. | reverse complement strand
TATTGATCCCCCAACTAAATCTTGAATTTTCTGCTTGTCTAAATACTGAACTTCTGCGTCGGAAAGGCTTGAAATACGCGAGTATTCCTGCACCTTTCCTCCTTGAATTTCAGCATTTATTCTTCGCATAAATCTTCAAGATTTAATTGGGACATCAATAACAACCAATTGTTTTTGTTGTTTGTTATATAATCTGAGGGATGTAGATGACTATGTCCTTTACAAATGTGTTATGTAACTATTTTGTAAAAATTGATTTCCGTGAGTTCATCAGCTTTGAAAAAACACTGTGCGGTATTGCCTTAACAAGTTTTTTCAAGTAATATGTGCGAAATGGATCAAACGTCACGTTTGCTGCGGCGCTTTTTTTAAAAAGCGACCTTTTCAATTCTTTTAATCAGATATTTCCATAATAAGGCGGTGATTTTTTATGATAAAGCTGAGACAGGCAGTGATAGTTGAGGGCAAATATGATAAGATAAGATTGTCCTCTGTTATAGACGGAGTGATAATAGTTACTAACGGCTTCGGTATTTTCAAGGACAAGGAAAAGCTGGCGCTGATAAGATTTTATGCGGAAAAAACAGGTATCATAATACTTACGGATTCGGACAGGGCAGGCTTTATCATAAGAAATCATATAAAGGGTGCTGTAAAAAAGGGCAGCATACAAAATGTTTATATCCCTGAAATACTGGGTAAGGAGCGGCGGAAGGTGAAGCCCTCCGCAGAGGGTACATTGGGAGTAGAGGGAATGGACAAGGAGATACTTTTGAAAGCCTTTAAAAAGGCAGGTATCACATCAAGCAATACCGATGCTCCGAAAGACCCTATTTCCAAAACAGACCTTTTTGAACTGGGACTTTCGGGAGGGAAAAACAGCGGCGAGCTGCGAAGACGGCTGCTGAGCTTTCTGGAGCTTCCCTCTCTTTTATCAGCAAACTCCATGCTGGAGGTGCTGAACACAATGATGACAACAGAGGAGCTTAGAGAAACAATGAACAAGATCGAGACAGGGGAGGAAGGCTGATGGTTTTTTCAAGTCTGATATTCATATATTTTTTCCTTCCCATAGTGCTGGTGTCCTATTACCTGACACCACGAAAATATAAAAACATAGTTCTGCTGCTGTCAGGACTATTCTTCTACGCCTGGGGAGAGCCTGTGTATGTTCTCATGATGCTGTTCACTACGGCGGTGGATTACACTGCCGGACGGGTGATAGACAGGTATGACAGCATACAGAAAATACGCCGTCTGGCTCTGATAGGCTCTATAGTAATAAATCTGGGCATACTTTTTGTATTCAAGTATTCCGGTTTTGCAGCCGGGATCATAGGGCTGGATATGTCTCCGCTGCCTCTTCCTGTGGGTATCTCCTTCTATACATTCCAGAGTATGTCATATACAATAGATATGTATATGAGAAAGATAAAGGTGCAGAAAAGCTTTGTAAGCTATGCGGCATATGTCACCCTGTTCCCTCAGATAGTGGCAGGACCTATTGTGCGCTATGAGGATGTACAGAATGAGATAGACAGCAGAAGCATAAACTCTGTTATGCTGGGTGAGGGAGTCGGCATATTCATAAAGGGACTGGTAAAAAAGGTCATACTGGCAAATAATATAGGTATGCTGTGGACAGAGATAAAAGCCCTTAACTATGGTGAGCTCTCGGCAGCCACCGCATGGCTGGGTATTCTGGCATTCACCTTCCAGATATACTATGACTTTTCCGGCTATTCGGATATGGCAGTGGGTCTGGGAAAAATGCTGGGCTTCAATTTCCCCGAAAACTTCCGTCATCCCTATATTTCAAGAAGCATATCCGAATTCTGGCGCAGATGGCATATTACCCTGGGATCATGGTTCAAGTCCTATGTGTATATCCCACTGGGAGGTAACAGACATGGTATGGCTAAAACACTGCGGAATCTTGTGGTGGTATGGGCACTGACAGGTCTGTGGCACGGGGCAAGCTGGAACTTTATTGTATGGGGACTTTATTTCGGTGTTCTCATTATAGCTGAAAGACTGTTTCTGGGAAAGGTGCTGGCTAAGGTGAACCCCATAATAAGTACGGTATACACCTTCCTGCTGGTAGTTATAGGCTGGGTATTCTTTGATACGGATACTATCGGGGATGCGTTCAGATATTTAGGTGCTATGTTCGGCGGCGGAAACGGACTGTTTGACAGTATGGCATGGTTCGATATAAAGAATTACGCAGTACTGTTCCTTATGTGTGCCATAGGCTCCACCGAGCTTATCCACAACCTGACTGTAAGCGTTTACAGAAGCAGAAGGCACGGAAGGCTGTTTGTGGGTCTTGTACCGGTCATGCAGGCAGGGCTTATGATAGTTTGTACAGCATTTCTGGTGGACGCAAGCTATAATCCCTTTCTGTATTTCAGATTTTAAGGAGGAGCGTTATGAAAAGAAAAAAACAGCGTATGATCTCAGGCATAATGTTCATGGTAATTATTATTGCAGCTCCCCTGGTATTCATATTTTCAAAGAAATCTATTTTCTCGGCAGAGGAAAACAGACCTCTGGCAAAAATGCCCGGTCTCAGCTTTTCCGCTATAGCCGACAAGCGGTATATGAATGATATGGCACGTTATCTTTCGGATAATTTCCCCGGCAGGATAAAATGGGTAAAGTCAAAGATGCTTATGGACAGAATGGTGGGCAGAAGTGTAATAAATGATATTTACCTGGGAGATGATATGCTCATAGAAAGGCTGAAAGAGCCTGATTACCCCGAGGTGGCACGCTCTGTTAACGCCATAGGAAATTATGCCTCCCACTATCACACAAAAACTTATTTTATGTTAGCTCCCACCTCCGCAGGGATATATGAGGATAAGCTGCCTGGAAGCGCTCCCCAGCTTGACCAGAAAAAATTCATAGACGAAACGGTTTCAAGCATGAAATCCGGCGTTGATGTGATAAATATTTATGATACCCTGCGCCCTTTGAAGGATGAGTATATATACTACCGCACCGATCATCACTGGACAAGCCTGGGAGCTTATTATGCTTACCGTCAGGCATCCTCCATGCTGGGCTTTTCACCCATCGATCTTGATAAATTTCAGGTGGAAACAGTGTCAAAGGATTTCGGAGGAACGTTTTATAAGAAGTGCTTCTATGACGGTGTGAAAAAAGACAGTATTGATATATACACATATCCCGAGGGCAGCAAGGTGCTGGAGGTGGCTGTAAATGACGGCGGAGAAACTTCATCCGCAGATGATATTTATTTCAGGGACTATCTGAAGGGCTCGGATAAATACTGCGTATTTCTGGGAAACAACAGAGCCTATACAGGTATCAGAACGGACAATAATAATAAAAAAAGAATACTGGTTATAAAGGATTCCTACGCAAACTCCTTTGTTCCCTTTCTTGTAAATCATTATCAGCAGATAGATGTGATAGATCTCAGGTATATAAAAAATTCTATCAAGGATTATGTGGATCCCAACAGCTACGATCAGACATTGTTTTTATATAACGCCTCCACCTTTGCAGAGGATACTAATGTAAAAACCGCAGGCTTCTTCTGATGAACAGCTGTTCACTGTAAAATTAAGCAGGAAGGAAAAGAAAATATGTCAATTAGAAAAGCTATGAAAGAGGATATCCCCGATATAGAAAAGCTTCTGAGACAGGTGTGTACCGTACACAGCATCGCCCGCCCCGATCTGTTTATAGAAAACGGACAGAAATACTTCTCCCATGATCTGGAAAAAATGATGGAGGACAAAAATAAGGCTATATTTGTTTTCCCCGATGATGAGGGAAATGTGCTGGGCTACGCTATGTGCGTCATAAAGGATATAAAGGATGATACAGCTATGGTGGATATGAAGACCCTTTATCTCGACGACCTGTGCGTTGATGAACAGTGCAGAGGTGAAGGTATCGGCAAACGCCTATTCGATCACGTCCTGGAATACGCTAAGGATATAGGCTGCTACAACCTCACCCTTAACGTGTGGGAGGGAAACGACAGCGGTAAAAGCTTCTACGATAAGTGCGGCCTTAAACCTCAGAAAACTACTCTCGAAAAAATCCTTTAATGCACCTTTCTTCTCTTTAAGAACGCTTTCTGAAGAAAGCTTGGCAAAGACTTTTAATTTCGCTCATACTCTCAAGCGTAAGGCAGTTATAAGCTCGAAGAGCAGCTTTAGAGGGGAAGTCGAGTTTATATTTTACGGAAACGCTCAACCCCCGACCCGTGGAATGGGTCGGGGGTTTTGTTCCAGCGGTTTTGCCGGCTGTGGGTGCATTTATTTTGTTCCTCACCTGAGTATGAAAAGCGCAGGCGAAAAACTGCCATGTGGCATATGGCAGTTTTTCAGTAGAGTAACGGCAGCTCCAAAAGCTGACGGCAGCTGTCAGAGCAGCCCTTACCAAGACTTAAAAGCCCGGCGTGCCTTGCCGGGCTTTTTACCGCATCCTTTTATAATATTGGCAAAAATAAAACTATAAATTTTCATTGCAGGCTGAAACGCTTTAACAAAACCCCCGACCCATTTCACGGGTCGGGGGTTGAACGTTTCCACTTAATATTAACCTTGATTACGCTCTAAAGCTGCTCTTCGTGCTTACGGCTGCAATCACAATGGAAGTATGAGCGAAACTAAAAGTTTTTTGCCAAGCTTTTTTTCAAAAAAGCGGAAAGCTTTTGTCAAGTTTTTTTCAAAAAAGCGGAAATATCGGCTTTAGCAGAGTGCATTATGGCGTTTATGTCAGCGCCAAGGATATCCAGACCTGCTGCGCAGAAGCTCTGCACATTTTTTATGCCGTAGAGACCTTCTGCAAGGGCTTTTACATATCCGAAGCCGAATTGGTGGGGTACAAAGGTACCGCCTGCTGTAGTCACATATAACAGCCTGTCTGCTTTGCAAAGTCCTATGGGTTCGCCGTTTTCCGAGTATCTGAAAGTGATACCCACAACGCTTATCTGTTCCAGATACTGTTTTAACGCAGCAGGGAAGGACAGATCCCAGAAGGGGGCGGCAATAACAATAGTCTCTGCCCGGGAAAACTGCTGTGCAAGCCTGAAGGCAGGGTGGTCAAGCTCTCCTTGGAAAATGAGCCGTTCACGCATATTCAGATATTCCTCGTTCACAGTGGGAAATGTGATATCCTGCAACCGTACCTCTTCATAGGGGCGATCCAGCTTCAAAAGCAAATGCTTTGCCAGTTCTTCTGTTCTGGAGTCTTTTCGTACACAGGCATTAATATAAAGTATTGATTTTTCCATACGCACCTCGCAGGTTTATAATACCCGATTTATATAACGGGTCAAAGCATGATAAGTTTTCATTATCTCGTTTTTTTGATTATAGCATGACCTTCACCAAATGTCAATAGAAAAAAGCCATAGCATTTAAGAAATGCTATGGCTTAATGCTTTTTTTAGAATACTTACGCTGTCCTGCCGAAGGG
>CACZQG010000212.1 GCA_902783235.1 uncultured Ruminococcus sp. | reverse complement strand
GATTTGGATTGAAACACAAATGCCCTTGGGGTACGCCAGTATGCCTGCATCGATTTTGTACAATCTAACGTAAAATCTGACTTCGCATCTGACGCACAATCTTTGTGCGGTATTGCCTTGACAAAACAGCAAATATGAGATATAATCATAGTAAGCAGATATGCATAGTATGTATATCTGTAATATTATGACAGGTGGGAGAAATGGAAATGTCGGAGTATGAAACAGATATAAAACGCATATCCGCTGAGAAGTTTATTCAGATGGATGATAATGAAAGCACGGTATTGGATCTCAGGGAACCTGATGAGGTGCTGGTAAACAAAATAGAGGGGGCTGTAAATGTACCTTTCTCCAAGATTGGCGCACAGCTTGATAAGCTGCCGAAGGACAAGCCCGTATATGTTATCTGCGGTACAGGTGATCTTTCAGAGGAGGTCACTGAAATACTGATGGACAGAGGATATGATGCATACAATATTGATGGCGGCTACAATGCATATAGTGAGGCGATAAAAAAATCAAAGCCTGTTTTTGTTGATGCCCGGGGGTTGAAATGTCCGGGACCTGTTGTCATGGCAGCTGATGCTGTGAAGAAATTAAAAAATGGCATGAAAATATGTATTGAAGCCACGGAGGATGCATTTTATTCAGATATTAAAGTGTGGTGTGACAGAACCGGCAACAGGCTGCTTGACATACACATTGCAGATGGTATTATAAGGGCGGTTATTGAGAAGGGGACAGCGGATCCGAGCCAATTTCAAAAAAACAAAGGCAATGACAAAACATTTGTTATTTTCAGCGGTGATCTGGACAAGACCATAGCCGCTTTTGTAATGGCAAACGGGGCTGCGGCAATGGGCAGAAAAGTCACTATGTTTTTTACATTCTGGGGTCTTAATGTTTTAAGACGACCTGAAAAGGTGAGTGTCGTAAAATCATTTAAAGAGAGATTATTGGGAATGATGATGCCCGGAGGTATCCGGAAGCTGGGGCTTTCCAGAATGAATATGTGCGGTGTGGGAGCTAAAATGATAAGGAGCATTATGAAGAGCAAGGGAGCAGCATCCCCCGAGGAATTGCTCTCCCTGGCAATTCGGCATGGCGTAAGGCTTGTAGCCTGTCAGATGTCTATGGACATTATGGGTATACGCAAAAATGAGCTGATCGATGGTGTGGAGCTTGGGGGAGTATCCACCTTCCTGGGGGCGGGAGAACAATCGGATATGAGCCTTTTTATTTAAGGCAAATAATCGTGGAGGAGCTATCACAATATTTTTTCGGCTATTGGTGGCTTGCGAAAAAGTGTCTGTACAGTCAGATAAAAAACTGCGGTATATTCGACCGCAGTTTTTTTCTACAGATTTAGTTGGGGGATCAATATTATGTCCAGGAAAGTGTAAAATTATCCTTTTCCACAGTGAGCTTTGCCTTTTCCCCCATAAGCAGCGGATAATTTGTATCTGCGTGACCGGCAGGGAAACCAAATGCAACAGGTACATTTATATCCGGAAGTATCTGCTTGGATATCATGTCAGATATTGATTTAAAGCCTTCTCCTCTGGAATCATAATCAAGGGGATAGGGCACCTCTGTCCATTCACCGAATATAATTCCCTCAGCTTTTTCCAGTACTCCTGCATTTTTTAATATTGTAAGATATCTGTGCAAATGTGTAATATTTTCACCTACATCCTCAAAAAACAGGATATAAGGCACACCTTTTTTTGTGCAGTCATAAGCTGTGTTTATAACAGTCAGGAATGTGGACAAATTACCACCGATAAGAATACCCTCGGCACTGCCTTGTTTGTTATATTCGGTTGAGCTGCACCTATATGCTGGTATTTCTCCCATCATCATTTTTTGCTCAGCCTCTTTACATTCATCGGGCAGATCGGTAAATGTGCCGCTCATACAAGCATGGAGAGAGGGCAGACCGGCACTTGTCCAGCCGGCGTGATATGATGTGATATCACTATATCCTATTATCAGCTTTCGTGAATCCTTTAGCATATCAAGGGAAAGCTCATCCATGACCTCGCTTCCGCCATAACCGCCACGCACACAGAATATACCTTTTATGCTGTCATCTGTAAGTGCTTTTTCGATATCGGCTCTGCAATCGGCAAGCGTTCTTTTTTCATCGCATACATGGTCGCCCTCCACCGGCTCATAGCCCCACTGCCTGAGCCCTTCAATGGTTGCATCCGTCTGTTCTCTGGTGGGATAGGAGGATGGAGCTATTACCGCTATCCTGTCTCCCTTTTTAAGGAACATATCCTTGTTTTCTCCTGAATATTCGCTGTAACCGGTGATCTCGCAAATGGTGTCGGCACCCTCCGAAATCTCAGTCATTTCCTCTGCCTGTTCCTGAGTATTCTGTGTCGGCTGGATATTTTCTGTGAGGGACTGATCGGATACCGAAGCTTGAGAAGATCGGCTGTCAGACTGTCCGCATCCTGCTGCAAATAGTATCACAGCCGACAATACTATACCAGTCTTTCTGATACTGTTTTTTTTCATACATAGTGCTCCTTTCAATTATTTTCAATTATCTGTGTTCCGGTATTGTCAATATGGTGCTCCTGTACCTGCCAGCCTGAAAGTCCTGCGTTGCCAAGAGAAAATCTCATTTTTCCTGCGAAGTATTCGTTTTTTTCATCCACAATGGCGATAATAGTGGGACCTGCACCGCTTATGTAAGCACCGTATGCACCGTGATTATAGGCAATGTCGAATATTTCCCTGGCGTTGGGGATCAGGGGCATTCGATAGGGCTGATGCAGCTTATCGTGTACCGCTGTACGGAGATTCTCAAATTTACCTGTCAGCAGAGAGGCTGAGAAAAGTGCAGCACGGGACAAGTTATATACAGCGTCCTTATGAGTTACCTCCTTGGGGAGACAAGCTCTTGCTTTTTCGGTTTTCAGTTCAAAATCAGGTATAATGGTCACAAATTTCAGCTTGGTATAGACCTCCTGCTTTACCCAGTGTACCTTTTTGCCGTCAAATACAGCGGTAACTATGCCGCCCAGAAGGGCAGGAGCGGTATTATCCGGGTGTCCTTCTATCTGTGCAGCCAGATCCACTATATCATCGGTGGTCAGAGGCTTTCCCAGCAGCCTGTTTGCACCTACAAGTCCGGCTACTATACAAGCCGAGCTGGAGCCCATTCCCCTTGCCATGGGGATATTGTTTGTCTGACGTATGGTAAGGCCGTTCAGCTTTTTGCCGCATACGTCAAACAGATCCTTTGCAGATATATATATAAGGTTATTCTCATCTGTTGGTACCTGAACATCATCAAGTGAGGTTATATTTATACTGTCAGATTCCTCCATTTCCACATAATTATAGTGGTCAATGGCAAGCCCCAGGGCGTCAAATCCGGCTCCCACGTTTGCCGATGTTGCGGGTATCTGTATTTTTATCATTATATTCTCCTTTAAAAAATGCCCGAAATTCATCGGGCATTGGTTTTTATTTTATCTCGGGAAGCTTGTCTATGCTCTTCATGATCTCTTCGTCTGTTGGGATATAGTCGCTCATAGTACCGTCATTGTACTGCTGATAAGCGTACATATCAAAATAGCCTGTACCGGTAAGTCCGAAGAGGATAGTCTTTTCTTCTCCGGTCTCCTTGCATTTCAGTGCTTCGTCAATTGCTGCCTTTATAGCATGGCTGCTTTCGGGAGCCGGCAGAGTTCCTTCGATACGGGCAAATCTTGTAGCGGCTTCAAATACTGATGTCTGCTCTACGGAAACTGCCTCAATAAGACCCTGATCGTACAGCTCGGATACCACTGCGCTCATACCATGATATCTCAGACCGCCTGCATGGCTTGCAGAGGGCATGAAGGAGCTGCCCAGAGTATACATTTTCTGGAGAGGACAGATCATACCTGTGTCACAGTAGTCATAAGCGTAAGTACCTCTTGTGAGGGACGTACAGGATGCCGGTTCTACAGCTATAAATCTGTAATCAGCTTCACCTTTCAGCTTTCTTCCCATAAACGGAGAGATAAGACCTCCCAGGTTAGAGCCGCCTCCTGCACAGCCGATAATAATATCAGGCTTTATTTCATATTTATCGCAGGCAGCCATAGCCTCCAGACCGATAACGGACTGGTGGAGCAGTACCTGTGAAAGTACCGAGCCAAGAACATATCTGTAGCCTTCATGACCTACTGCGGCTTCAACTGCTTCTGAGATGGCGCATCCCAGAGAACCGTTTGTGTCGGGGTATTCCGACAGGATCTTTCTTCCTATTTCTGTTGTGTTGGAGGGAGAGGGGGTGACATTTGCACCGTATGTTCTCATTACCTCACGTCTGAAGGGCTTCTGCTCGTAGGAGCATTTTACCATATATACCTTGCAGTCAAGGTCAAAATATGAGCAGGCCATTGAAAGAGCTGTACCCCACTGACCTGCGCCGGTCTCGGTGGTAACACCCTTGAGTCCCTGTTTTTTTGCATAGTAAGCCTGTGCTATAGCAGAATTGAGCTTATGGCTGCCGGAGGTGTTGTTGCCCTCGAATTTATAATATATCTTAGCAGGAGTACCCAGTGCTTTTTCAAGGTAATATGCTCTTACCAGAGGAGCGGGGCGGTACATCCTGTAAAAATCGATTATCTCTCCGGGAATGTCGATGTATGGGTCTGTTTCATTCAGCTCCTGGGCTGCCAGTTCACGGCAGAAAACAACACTCAGCTCATCCAGAGTCATGGGCTTACCGTTCTTGGGATTCAGGATGGGCGCAGGCTTTTTCTGCATATCTGCTCTCACATTATACCACTGCTTTGGCAGTTCATCCTCTTTCAGATAGATCTTATAAGGGATATTCTTGCTCATTTTTACAGTTTCCTTTCCGTTGACAGTTATTGTCATAAAATTTCAATTTATACACCTTTAATTATATCACATGGTATGTGGAATGTCAAGAAAATGACAGCGTATTGAACGGAAAAGAAAATTGCAATATAAAATGTCACCAAAGATCAGGGCTGTTCCAAAAGTCCTCTGCGTCAGATATACTGCCAGAGATTCTCACGGAAATCAATTTTTATAAAATAGTTACACAACACATTTGTAGGGAACGTAACCATCCACATTCCTCAGATTATATAGCAAACAACAAAAACAATTGGTTGTTACATTAGCTCGTCACCAATAATTGGTGAGATATAAT
>CACZQG010000211.1 GCA_902783235.1 uncultured Ruminococcus sp. | reverse complement strand
TTTTTTGCTTTCTTTGCCAGCGTTTCTTTGTCAAATAACAAAGAAATGCTGAAACATTAACTATCATAAAAAGTAAAACCATACGGATACAATATAAAAAAATACCAAACATGAACCAACAAAACTAATAGAACACCACTGATACAAGAAAAATAAGAAATTCCCAAAGCACAAAATAACAAAATAATGCGTAATCAATGGTGTGCCTGCGGCACGAATTTAAAAGCAAAGCGAACCGGAAATTGCTCTCGTTGGAATGAAACTAATATTAAACACACATAATTATAATTAATTTTAAATTATGATCATAATATTGTTTCAACGAAAGCAAAAACCGGTTCGCTTTGCTTTTAGATATTGTCGGCACTGCCGACACATTTGATTACGCATTACGCATTACGCATTACGCATTGGTATATGCGCATTACGAATTTTTATTATTGCGTATTAACAAGCCGCTCTTCGAGCTATCGGCTGCCAAATGCATAAGAGTATGGTCGAAATTTAAGGATCACTTTTTACCGATAACGGTTCTTTTCAGAATGATAAAGTCAAGAACATTGAGCTTACCGTTTCCGTCCATATCTGCCATATCCGGATCTGCCAGCTTCTTTGATCTCTTTGCCAGGTACTTATGAAGTGCTGTTACATCTGCAACATTTATCTTCAGATCCTTATTAACATCTCCCAGACCTGCGCTTGATACAGGCTCTGTACCATCAGGCTCGATACCGCCCACCAGCATCTCCTTGCCATCCTGATAAGTGTATACGCATATGTGGTCGTTTCTTACCTCAACGCCGTCGGATATAGCAAAGAAATCCTGATCTGTACCGATCTTCATAGTCTGATAGCTCCAGTCGTTGGTAGGATCCCACAGGTCTCCGTAGTAATTTCCCACATCAAACTGATACTTCTTGCCGGAATTTGCCACCTTATAGCCGTCCCAGTCGATCTGTATATAATATACATTCGGGTCATACGATGCTTTATACTGAAATGGACCGGATATGATACCGTCCGCATTCGGATTGTCTATCTTTGCTTCCGCAGATGACTGGTCGTAAAGCTCCTTCAGCTCGGTAACGCCGCAGATACCCTTTTTAAGCTCCTTTATATTGAAGAAATATCTGATAGATACCTTATGAGCAGGGTCAGAGGAATTTGTCATTACCTTGAATGAGCATTTTGTAACACCTGAACCGTCATCTTTATTAAGGTCATCAACACCGATAGCCTCTACCCAATAGCCGCTGCCGCCGCCTTCACCTGTGGAAGGATCATCCTCCATGTCGGAATCCGGGGGGAAATTCTCTGTTACAGCCATATCAGGTGTGCCGAAGTACTGGTAAAGACCTGCACAGGCACCTACAAAGGCTGCATTATAGTCGATAGTTACCTCATTGAGAGTATAGTTATTGGTATAGTCATCATGCTGATCCTTGCCGTCAACACCGCCTGCCAGTGCGCCCCATAATACGTGCTTCTGGGGACGGGTATCCTCTGCGCTGAGAAGTCCCGATGCTGCACGGTGATGAGGGTACTGTACGGAATTGTCGTTATATCCGCAGATAAGGCATCTGCTGCCGTGAAGCTCATCCTCAGACCAGGGCAGGGGGTCTCCTGCCTTTTCAGCGTCCTCATTCTGCTTGATACGCTCCAGGAAGGTTATGTCATTATCACCCATGATATACTTCATCTGCTTTTCAGCCCACTTACTGAATTCAGAGGGCTTGCCGTCGTTCTTGTACTTGTCGTGAACCAATGCGATAAGCTGCATAGCGGTATTGTATCTTGCAGAGCCCCATACCTGGAGGAATGCAAATCCCTGGGGAGTTTCCTTTGCCTTCCATGTGGGGAAGCATTTTTCCAGCATTGCCCACAAGCCCTCGGTAAAGTCATACTTGCCCTTGCCCAGAGCGTCACGGAGCATCTGTATAATATTCAGCTCAGGGTGCTGCTGATCTATGATAGCCCAGCGGAGTATGGCACCGCTCCACATATCATTCCAGCAGTAGCACCAGCCGTCAGCTGCATAGTAGTCAAAGTAAGGAGCTGCGTCCTTTAAGTACTGTGCATCACCTGTACAGGTATACAGCCAGGAGGCTGCCCATGCATAGTCATCCTCCCATTTATTGGAGAAGTAATACTGTCCGGGACCGTCCCCGTTATCACTCAGCTCCTTGGGATTGTCGTTGGCGAATTTCCAGAGTGCCTTTGCGTAGTCCAGAGATTTTTTTGCGTACTTGGTATCGGTATCCTTGAAGTTCAGATAGTTGATGGCAAGTGAAGCGGCTGCGGATACCACATAATCAGTCTGGGGCTTATCCGCTGTGAGGAAGTATGCAGGTCTTGCCATTTCATCTACCTCGGGGGACTGCCAGTAAGCGTGGTCGATATCGCCGTCACCCACCTGATAGCAGTGAGCCACTACCTTTCCGTCCTTGTCCAGGAAGGTACATTTCATCAGGTAATCGTTTATATAGCGAAGTATTGTTTCGATGTGATTATCCTGTCCCAGCTTTTCGTATGACTTTCTGAATTCATAATAGCCCCAGCCCAGAGTGGAGGCTGTATAGTTTTCGGGCATACCGAATTTTACATGGTCACCTGCGTCATGGAAGCCGCCGGATACGTCCACAAATCCGTCGCCGTCAGGGTCAAGTACAGACTTGTTTGCCTTGATGAACGACTCGGACAGATTTGTACCCACCTCATCGTCACCCATAGGCTTTAAGGGTACCTTTGCATCGTAGGTATGGCAATTTCCACGCCAGTTCAGCAGGTTGTTGTCTGCCACGCCCGTTCCGCACATATTCGCATCGTAGAAATAGATGGAATACTGCAATGCCCTTGCGTAGTCGTAGTCAAGACCGGAATCCTGAACCAGCTCGCTGGGCAGCTTAGCAGCACTTGCACCGGGCATTACCGCCGAAACCATTGTAACTGCGGAGACCGTGCTTATCACTGCTGCTGTGATTTTTTTAATGATCCTCATATTATTCCCTCCCGAATATACTAATAGGTATATGACCTACCAGTTTTTATTATATCATACATATAAAAAATTTTCAAGTGTTTTTCTATAAAAATGTAAATAATAAATCAAAAAAACTTTTCGTTTCGCTCATACTCTCATGAGAATATAATAAAAAAATCAAAAAGGTCGCTTTTCGAGAAAAGCTCTGCAAAAGCTTTTAGTTTCGCTCTTACTTCCAATGTAATTGCAGCTGTGTGCTCGAAGAG
>CACZQG010000210.1 GCA_902783235.1 uncultured Ruminococcus sp. | reverse complement strand
CCTTTGAAAAGGCTTGACCTAAACTTTTGTATTTAAGTAATTCATAGTTTATTACAAATTGCTTACTAAAATTGATTTCCGTGCAAAGCTTCCAAGCGGTCTTTGTGCGGTGTTGCCTTAAAGATGCCCCTGATGAAGCATTTGCAAATGTTATGAAAAAAGTCTTCACCTGAGCCACTTATCTGCAATGGTGGGCATCTGATATCCCCAGTCCTCCGGCACAGCCTTAGCAGTCCTTATAAAACCATTTTTTTCAAGAACTCTTGCAGATGCCGCATTTTCTATCATTGTACTGGCGGTGATTATCTCCATATCCGTCCCGTTAAAAAGGTAATCCACCATAAGTGCCACAGTTTCGGAGGCTAATCCCCTGCCCCAGTATTTTCTCATAAACCTGTAGCCGATGCAGGTCTTATGGATCTTATCGTTGAATCCGTAAAACTCAGCCAGTCCGCAGAAAGCATTTCCTTCAATTGTATATACCCCAAGTATCAGAGAATCCTTTTTTTCAATGCAGTCATTATACAGATCGTGTATCAGTCTGTGCATATCATCATACTGCTGTTCAATTAAAAAAGTCGGCAGATATGTGTACACCTCCCCATCAGATATCATGTCCATAAGATATGGGATATCTCTGACAGTCAGGGGCTTTAGTACTATACGATGATCTTTTATCATCGGTATCTCATCAAACAGCTTCATTTTTACACCTTTTACCTTCGCAGAACAGAAAATGATACCGGGAATGTGAAATATGTATTGGGGTATGGTTCATCTTCAAGAACAAAATGCCACCATTCGCAATCAAGAGGAAGAAATCCGTTCCGGATCATAGTACTTTGAAGAAACATCCTGTTATCAAACTGCTCCTCTGTCACATCCCTGCAATCCGGGTGGGAAAGGGTACTGAACAGGTCAAAGGGGCTGCCCATATCCACTTCCTTACCCGTTTTCATATCAATAATAGTAATATCCACAGCACTTCCCCTGCTATGGCTTGATTTCTTGGCGATATATCCTTTTGCGAAAAGCTCCTGTTTTTCCAGCTCAGGGTAGAAATAAGGCTTCATGCGGAAATCCGTATCTTCAATTCCCCACAGCATAAAGTGCTTTACTGCCGATGAGGGACGGTATGCGTCAAACACCTTTATCATATATCCCTTCACATATAATTCCTTGGCTGCCGACTTCAAGGCTCTTGCAGCATTGATGGTAAGCAATGCACACGGATCCTCATAGCCGTCTATCCTCTCACCAATAAAATTATATGTGGAATGATATCTTATTTCCTGGATTATATCCGGCATATATTCCGACAGGATAACAAAGCCCGATGTATCCTCAGTAATACTTCTTTCTTTCATAAAAATTCTCCTTGCAATATGATAATTTCTGAATTCAGCTTATCTTCTGTATGCTGTAAACAACAGGCACAGCAGGATCAACTGCTGTGCCGTAAGCATTTTTTATTTTTATCAAAGCTTGTTCAATATATGCCGGCTGCCCGTCATACAGGTATTATGGTTATCAGGTCAAACTATGTAAATTTCACCCCTGAGGATCACATTATTCCAGATTGAGAATATCTGAAAATCCCGTAACCTCAAATATCTCAATAATATCAGGATTTGCACCCTTTACCTTCAATATTCCCTGCTTACTCATAGTCTTGTGAGCCGAGAGGAAAACACGAAGTCCGGCAGATGATATATATTCCATCTGGGAAACATCCAGCAGCATTTCACTTACCCCTTCATATGAAGCTTTAAGGTCATTTTCCAGCTCGGGAGCAGTTGTTGTGTCAAGTCTGCCTTCAATTTTAACTGTAAGCTTATCCCCTTCGGGCAATTTTGTGATTTTCATTTCAATATTATCCTTTCTGTGCATAAAAGTTTATAAATAAACAGCATCATCCCCATGAAACTGTTGCCTTAAATATACAGCAGCCTCAAATACTCACTGTATATCCTGGTTTCACATAAAATTAATTGATATATATATTATATCATATTACACATAATAAGTCAAGTGCTTTTTTCAGTTTTTGTTGAATTGTAGCTCAACAAAAACCGGAAAAAGTGAGGATCATGCATCTTCCCTTGCATTCCTACCCTAAATATGGTATACTTATACTGTACAAAGATTGCCTTACAGCTTCGCAGGATCACCGCCGCAGGCTGTGCGATATTGTCTTAGATCAATGATACATATCTGTATTATTACAGATATATGAGAGGAGAATCATTTAAATGAAAAAAGCAGCAAGTTTAGCACTGAGTATCGCAATGATACTGTCACCATTAACGGGCACCTTCCCGTTTAACGCAGATAGAGCAGGTGAAATGTCTGTATCTGCGGAAACCACACTGTTTGACAACATCAGTATAACCCCCGAAAGATTCGACTTCGGAAAGCTCCCTCTGGGAAGCTATACTGACAAGCGTGTAAATGTTACCATCACCAACAACAAGGATCAGAAGCTCCTGTTTGAAGCCAAGAACCTGTCATCAATGCCTGATTTCAGTCTGGAAGGTCTTTCTGAAAACCAAAACATTGTACTGGATCCGGGAGATTCGTTTACCTTTTCTGTCAAGCCCTTATCCGGGCTTACCCCTGCCAGCTATACCGAAACACTTTCACTGGAGTTTTTCTGCGGCAGTACATACGGCACCATAAAATATCCCGTTACTATGGTACTGGAAAATGACGGTACCAAAATATCCGCTTCCTCAGAACCGCTGGAATTCGTTCTTCCGGAAGGATACGATCCGGAGGCATATGCTAAAACCGTTACCCTGAGCAATACAAGCGGAGAGATAATAAAAGTTGCGGATTATTCGTCAAATGCTGACGGCTTCACTATTCAGCCTGCTGTCCCGGAGCTTAGCATACCGGCAGGGGGCAGCATCAAATTCAGGGTGATACCCAAGGCAGGTATGACATATGACGGAAAGACCTACACAGGTGAGCTGAAATTCACTCTTAAAGACAGCAGCGGCAGTTCATCGGTTATCACTATGGATATATCACGCAGGATAACCCCTCCCTATTCCGATACTATAGAGCTGACACCCACACTCCTGGACTTCGGAACACTTACGGAAGGCTATTCCTCCGTCACTCCCAAAACCGTTACCATAAAGGATACAGAGGCTTCCCACAGCGCAGTTGTATTCCGTCCCGAGTCAAGCTATTTTAATGTGGGACAGCTTATATGCGATGGCAAGAATTACTACGAGAACGCAGTATTGCGCAGCGGCTCTCCCATTACCTTTACCGTGGAGCCTGTGTCGGGACGCAAGCCCGGTTCATATGAGGAGCAGCTGACAGTAGGCTTTGAAAACGAAAAGGGCGAAAGGATCCTTACAAAAACTATTACCGCAAAATACACTGTTAAGGAAAAAACAAAGGCATCACATACTCTCCTGCTTACCTCTGACGGAAACGGCAGTGTTTCATCCGCTGAGACGACCCTGTCGGAAGGCTCACAGGGAACCATAACCGCCATTCCCAATGAAGGATATGTTTTCAGAGAATGGCAGATAGTTTCAGGCAGCCCAAAGCTTACAGCTGCGGAAAGCTCCGTCACCACCCTTACAATGGGTGAGGAGGACGCTGAGGTCAAGGCTGTTTTCAGCAGGATCCCCGACGGCAGTTACCGGGTAAAGGTGGATCCCGAAAAGGGAGGCAGCGCATACGCAGAGCCTGCATATGGCAATGAGGGGGATGAGATAGCTCTTCATGCCATACCCGATACCGGATACTACTTTGTAAGATATGAACTGACAGCCGAGGGTATGACGGAAGCAGTCACCGATGAACACCCCGATATAAGCTTTGCACTTCCCAAAACAAACGTTAATGTGAAAGCAATATTCGCACCCAATCCCTATAAGGCTTCCTTTACCACACAAGGAAACGGCAGTGTCCGCTCAGGGGCATCATCGGGAAGAAAGAATACCGAGATCGAAATAATCGCTGTCCCCGAAAAGGGATATAAGTTCAAGGAATGGCAGGTAGTCTCCGGCAATGCTTCCATCAAAGACAAAGCCAGTGCCGACACCACATTTACCTTTGCAGATTCCGATACGGAGATAAAAGCTGTATTTGTCCCCATGGAATACAAGGTGATATTTGACATTCAGGGAAAAGGAACTGCCAATGCAGTAAGCTCCTACGGAACAGGTGCATTCAGGCTGACCGCCGAGCCTGCTGAGGGCTATATCTTCAAGGAATGGGAGATACCCTCCAGAAGCGGTCCCATATACAGCAGCGAAAAAAGCGTTATACTCACCTGCGGAGAAGAAACTGTTACCGTAAAGGTGATATTTGAACAGGCACCTGTTACTACAACTACTGCCGCCCCTGTTGTTACCACTGTCACCACCTCCACCACAGCTTCAACTACCCTTTCAGATAAAGCAAGCACTGCCGTTACCACAACAGTCACAAATAAGGCATCGGACATCACCACCTCAAAGATCACCTCAGATACGGCAATGACCACAAGCAGTACCACGCTGTCCACTACAGCTTCTTCATCAACAGCCCCCGTAACCACTTCTGCCCCCACGACCACTTCCGATATAAAGGATATAGTGTACGGGGATTCGGATCTGAACGGCAATGTGGATCTTGCCGATGTCACCACACTTGCCAAGTATCTGCTCAACTCACAATTGTACCCGCTGGGCAGCGACGTTCCCGGTTCGGCAGAACGGGCAAAGCTGTCTTCCGATGTAAACGGTGATAAGAAGATCAACAGCATTGATCTTTCCAGGCTCATTGAATTCAACCTGGGAAAGATCAGGCTCACCGATCTGATACCAAAATAATCAAAATATCTGCTTTACAGTGAATGGGTCGGGTATTTCCGGCACATTCACACCCACGCAGAATTTTTTTAAAAATATTCAAAATTTATGCAACCCTTTACCCCTTTCATGGGTATTACTAATGAAAGCGGCAGGAAAGCCGTAAAACAAACAAAATTTTAATGCTTGAAAACGGAGGAAATTATTATGCCGGGTATTAGCTTAGATGAATGGATCGAACGTGAGAACAATGGTGATGGACTGACCAATGGTGAAGTGAATACAATACAAGATATGGTTAGTAAATTACCCAAGGTAATTGAAAAGTTCAAGGGCTATGAAAAAGGAACAAAAGAATATGAGATTTCTGAGGCTCTAAATGACATAAAAATAGTGTTTGATGATCTTTATAGCTACAGAGCCGATCAATGTGTCTTGGATTCGGATGAATTTGATGATTACAACAATGATTTAAAAAAAGCCTATGCAAAGCTTGCAGAGGGCGGTAACATAAAGCCGGTCATAGATGCAGGCGTTGAGATATACGGCGATAGTTTCAAGTCTGATTTCTTTATGGTCGCACATGGTCTCGAAAGAGTAATAGAATTGGACTGCAAGGCTAAGGAGATGGAGGAAAAATACACCAGACCCAAGGAATTAGATGAGCAGGAAGAAAAGGAGCTTGAAAAGCAGAGGAAAAAGAAAGAAGAAGAGGAGAGAAAGAAGGAAGAAGAGAAGAGAAAGAAGGAAGAAGAGAAGAGAAAGAAGGAAGAAGAGGAGAGAAAGAAACAGGAAGAAGAGGAAAGGAAGGAAGAAGAAGAGAAGAGAAGGGCACAAGAGGAATACGAAAAGAAAATTACTGAGGGTGTAAAGAAAGACCCTGTAGAGACAGCAAAAAAGCTTGGCGTTTTTAATCTGACCCTTCATAAAGAGATTGCTCAGATTTATGATGAGAACGATTATCTGAATATACTCCGTAAAGTAGTTGATGCCTTCAAGCAAAGAAGAAAGCTGGAGGAGAGCTATTTACAATTAACCGAACCGGATGAAAAGGTAAGAGAAGATAAAAAGAAAGAATCTCTTGAAAAGGATAATGAAGCATTAAAAAATCTCCTTATCAATCCGAAACAATATCACATTAATCTCAATGATACTTATGACATATGCAGATATCAGATCAATGATCTTACTGATAAGATCGAAAAAATCAAGGAAGAAAGAAGACTTGAAAAAGCAAGGCTTGAAAAGGAAAAGAACGAGCTGATAGAAACTGACCCTATTGCTGCTGCCGAAAAGTATGATCTCTTTGCAAATCAGCTGCCTGCATTGAAGCTTTTAAGTAATAACAAGCTCGCCACAATAGTGAACAAGCTAAAGGAAAAAAGAGAACTGGAGGAACAGTATTACAACAAATTTGAGGAAAATGATTCGGTAATAAAGCAGAAAAAGAAAGAATCTCGTAAAAAGGATACCGATAAGCTAAAAAAGCTGTTTGCCAAGCCGGACGAGTTCAATAATATCAGTGATGAGATATATAATGGGCTTGATAATGACATCAAAAAGATGAAAGCGGCAATAAAACCAAATAAGCCAATACAAGCCGAAGAAAAAAAGAATAAAAACAAAAATACCAATAAAAGCACCATAAACACCAATAGCAACGATAACAACACCATAAATACCAACAGCAACAACATAAACAACATAAACAACATAAACGATATTCAGGCGATCAACAATGCCGAATTAGCAGAAAGCGGTCATAACAACCTGATACTTGACCAGCCGGCTGCACAGCAAAATAATCCCGATGCCGAATTCTCTACATCCCTGATATTCTGCCGTGGCATCAAGGAAAAACGTCTGATAGGCGGAAGCACCGCCGCACACAGCACTCTTGTAACAGCTTATGAGGACCTGAAAACCGATAGCAACCCCAATTCACCCGACTACAGCCTTGATAAGAAAAAGGCTGCTCTTGAACGTGCATTGTCAGCTGCAAAGGGATATGTGAAGGCTAAGCTTAAATACGACAAAAACGAGCAAACTGAAAAGAAAGCAGACTGGACACCGGGCTCAACGGCAGGTCAGAAGCGTTTCGGCGGCGCACTGGAACTGGTGCATAAAGTGACAGAAGAGATGAAGCGTCTTAATATGCCCATAAGTGAGGATGATAAGATCTTTGTCCAGCAGTGTGAGGTAAGAAGAGCATTCAACCCCAAGCGTCCGCTGGATAATGCAGCACGCAGAGATTATACCGATAAGCTTGCCCAGACGATACTTAATAATAAGACCCAAAACAAATGCGTACCCGAGGTTTATAATATGGTAATCCCCAACAAGGATGATCCCAAGAAGATCAAGGAACTGGCAAATCTTGCTGTTATAGGAGGCGGCGGACAGGTCTACCAAAAATACCTTAAAAAGAGCGCTGACTATCTGAAACAGCGTAATGCAAGTAAGGCAGCGGAAGCAAAGAAGAACCAGCCAAAGGTGACTACGACTAAAAAGAATATGAAAACTAAAAAGACTAAACAAAAATAAATAATATGGACGCTTTCTGAAGAAAGCTTAGCAAAGACTTTTAGTTTCGCTCATACTCTTATGCGTAAGGCAGTGGTGAGCTCGAAGAGCCGCTATAAAGCGTAATCAGGATCATGTTTCGCTCATACTCTTATGCGTAAGGCAGTGGTGAGCACGAAGAGCGGCTTTTATGCGTAAACAGGTATTATATTTGATGGAAACGCTCAACCCCCGACCCGTGAAATGGGTCGGGGGTTTTGTTGCATAGGTTTTGCCGGCTATGGGTGCATTTACTTTATTCCTCACCGGATTATAAAAAGCGCTGGTGAAAAACTGCCATACAGCATATGGCAGTTTTCAGTATAGTAAGGGCAGCTCCAAAAGCTGACGGCACTGTCAGAGCTGCCCTTACCGGAACTAAAAAGCCCGGCGTGCCTTGCCGGGCT
>CACZQG010000209.1 GCA_902783235.1 uncultured Ruminococcus sp. | reverse complement strand
GCTGTAATAAGTGCTTTTTTGCAACTCAAAAAACTCGTTTTCGGTCTGCTCATGCTGCTGATTTTTCAGCACAAGCTCGCTCATATTATCGCTATACTGATTTTCTGTACTTTGATTATTTATATGCTGAGTATTGCTATTATAAGTGTTCTCGTTTTTTTCGCTGCTGTAATAAGTGCTTTTTTGCAGTTCAAAAAGCTCATTTTCGGTAAGCTCATGCTGCTGATTTTTCAGCACAAGCTCACGTTCCGGGCTTTTGTATTCATTTTTATCATCGGTCAGGGGAGCATTATCATCAACATACATAGCATTGCGATAAAACTCAGCTATCTGCTTTTCGGTATACTCACTGATATCCTTTGCAAAAAGCTCTTCCCCGGCAGTACTCAACAGCCCGAAGCCACTTTTCTGCTCCTCAGGAGAAATGTTTTTACCGTCACTATTAAACAGGGACATATGCTTCTCGGTAAATAAACGGATCTCTTTTTTAAGAACAGCTTCACCGGTATTATTATACTCTTCTGAATCTGTTTCCGTATCAGCAGCAGTTTCACCGTGAAGTGATGGGTTATCTGAGCTATTATCATCTTCTGTACCTGTTGGCGATCCTGATTCATTTTTCAGGACAAGCTCACCATCGGCCAATACATACGAAGCATCAGTATGAGCTATATCCGCTGTTGATCCAATAATGTCCGGATCATTGATATCCATAAAAGATGAATGGGTATATTCGTTATTATACTCTTGTTCAAGTCTGAAAATAAAGCTATCGGGCAATGAGTAATTATAACTTTTATAGACCGATCTAACTGCATCAGCATCGTCACTGAACAGATCCTGCCAGTATTCCTTCAGCTCCAGCTTGGAAATATATCGGATATACTCTCCCTGATCTATTTTATTATTAACAATAAGCTCCTGAAAGCTTTCATCTTTTTGTATTCTGTCATAGATACGCACAAAGCTGTTATATACAGCCTTGTCCCAACGCTTAAAGCTAAGAAGCATCAGGTCTATCCTGCTGTTTAAAGTACTGATAAAGGGATCTGCGGCACCCCCGGGAAAAGTATTGCCTGTAAGAGTGAGCTGACGAATTATCATCAGCTTCAATGCCATAGAAAGCTCCTGCGTTTTTTGTTTCTCATGATCTAATTGCTCACTGAGCCGTTGCAGGAATACGAATGATTCCGCAGTCATATACCCTTCCGCAAGCTGTCCGTATTTTTCTGCTATAGCTTGTGCAAATTTTACGGCTCCGGAAGCAGCTATACAGCTTCTGATACCCGGAAGTCTGATGCCATTTGAAATAATGGAAATATCATTTTTAGCTATTGTTTTCATTTGTCATACCTTTCCGGCAATGATCACAGACCGAAGGGCAAAGGTATCTCAGTCAAACCCGAATGAGCTATTTGCATTGATTCAAGCAAAACAGCACTTTCAAGAGCGTCCATAGGAGAGAATTCCCGCTTTACAATAATGCCGTTATTAACATAGAACATACGGCAGGTCTTTCCATTTCTCAACACGTTAATGCTAATGGTAGATATCTTCCTCCCCGCCCAGAACTGAGAAAACATAACATCCCTTGTGGATGTATACAGCCCCTTTTCAAGCACCAGCATATCAGGATTTCTTTTTGGCTTTCGAAGTATGATGGGTGAATCATTTGTGCCGCCGGAAACTATTGTTTCGATCTCAGCAGTACCTGCCAGGTTAGTTATTTTTGTAAATCCAAATGCGATATTATCCAGTAACACACTAAAGGAATAGCTGGGTATGATATCACTCATAGAACTTCCCGGCAAAAGACTTGTGACCATATTAACAGGATTCAGGTCATTTACATTCGCCATCTATACTCACCTCTTATATCTTAAATATGTTTTCCGGTTCATCATTCAACTTACTGTTTATTTTGGATATTTCTTTACACCATCGCTGACGGTCTCTATGGCTCAGACAGGTTATCTGGTCAACTGACCAATGGAGATAGTAGCCAATAAAAGCGATCTCTTCATAAATTTTATCAGCCGGATATACTACTATATTCCGGCGTCCAGAAAATTTACGGGTATTTCTATCTTTTCACCGCAGTGCGGGCATACTGACTTGTAAACCGGCATATCCATAGTATTTATCTTTGAATAAAGATCCTGCAGATAAGCAAGGTCAATAGTGAATAATCCTTCAATTACCCTTGTATCAACTGCCGGAAGAGTGCCCAGGCTCTTTATTACCCTGGAAAGAATAATAACTGTAAGATATCCGGGGTTCTGCTGAACTCTCGGATCTCTTAAAGGTATTATCTCATCCCCGGCATTGGCAAGGCGCATAACGCCTTCCTTATGCAGGACACCATTCATATCAAGATAGCCCTTTGGCAATGTAAATTTGAATTCGGTTTCAAACATTATAAACGCTCCTCATACATTTTTTGGGCAATACCCCACACAAGGTTATTGTGTCCAATGCAAAGTTAAGGCAATACCGCACAAAGATTGTGCGTCAGATGCGAAGTCAGATTTTTCGTTAGATTGTGCAAAATCGATGCAGGCATACTGGCGTAT
>CACZQG010000208.1 GCA_902783235.1 uncultured Ruminococcus sp. | reverse complement strand
TATCATTTGCTATATAACCTGTGGGATGTAGATGGCTACGTCCTCTACAAATGTGTTATGTAACTATTTTGTAAAAATTGATTTCCGCACGATCCTTGTGCGGTATTGCCTTAAAAACAAGTTTTTTCAAAAGCGACCCTTTCAATAATTAGTATAAAAAGACATAGGAGATACAGGTATGGTAAGTATAAACGGCAGAATGGTCACACCTCTGCAGGCAAGAACCGAATTCTGGGAACAGGATAAAGCAGAGGGCGGCCTTATTTATGACCAATATACGGAAATAAAAAGAGTGCTTTCCAATGCGGACAGGGAATGGGTAAAGGAAAGATACAGGGAAATAAAAGCCCATGCAATAAAAAATACTCCATTTTACAGTTCATTTTCACCTGATGACACCTTTCCTGTTGTGACAAAAGCCGATATACTGGAAAACTATGAGGCGCATAAAGCAGTGGGGGATTTTCTTACACCTACTCATATCTCATCAACAAGCGGCTCAACGGGAGTACCCTTTTCGGTGATACAGGATCTGAAAAAGAGAAAGCGTACTATAGCCGATCTCAAAGTGTTGGGGGAGCTTTGCGATTATCCCTCGCATGAGAGAATGGTGATGTTCAGGGTGCTCAGCGATAAGCTGAAAAGAACACCTGAACAGGAAGCAAGAGAGAATATCTACTATATAGATTCCTCGGGGCTGGACAGCGTAAGTCTGGACAGAATGACAGACAGGATATTCGAGCTGAAGCCCAGGATAGTTTTCAGCTATGCCTCAACACTGGTCGCCCTTGCAGACAGGATCAGAAGCAGAGGTATCCCGGCTGAGGAATTTTCATCAGTAAGATCGGTACTCACTGCGGGAGAGGGTATTTTTGAAGAAAACAGACAAAAGGTAAGTGAAGTGTTCGGCTGCCCCGTTTACCGAAGATATGCCGACATGGAGCTTGGCATACTGGGGCAGGACAGGGGCGACGGCGGATGCTATCACCTTAACTGGGGAAGCTTTTATTTTGAATGCTTAAAGCCCGGATCCGATGAACCGGCAGAATACGGTGAAACAGGAAGGATAGTTATTACCGATCTGTTTAACTATGCAATGCCCATGATCCGTTATGATACAGGGGATCTGGGAATAATGCAGAGGGATGGAGCCGATGGCTTCCCCTATTTTACAGAGATCCACGGCCGCAGCCGTGACTGCGTTTACACAACAGCCGGTGAGATAATCTCTCCTGCAAAAATATCTGTTTCCATGTGGGGCGTGGAGTCGGTAAAACAGTGGCAGTTCGTGCAAAAGGGACAGCGTGAGTATCTTCTGAGACTCAATGCCGATAAAAATGCAGATACAAGCGGCATTCTGAAAAAAATGAGAGGTGCTTTAGGAGAGGATGCCCTTATAGATATTGAATACGTTGATGAGATACCCGTTTTATCGTCCAACAAGAGGAGAGCGGTGATTTGCGAATGGAAAAAGCAGTGATATACCGGATCCGGGAGAGGGGAGATATATGCAAGCTTATGCATATGTTTAAAGACAGACTTGGTTCTCTGCGTAATGGCAATGAGTATATAGAGCAGATGGCAGATAAGTTTTCACGGTACGGTATCGTGCTGTGTCTTGATGTGGATGGAGATACTGCCGCTTTTTCCGCTTTTTACTGCAATGACCATGAAGGACAGGAAGGGTATCTTTCCATGATCGCAGTCAGGAGCGGCTATGACGGAAAGGGAATAGGGACACGGCTGCTGTCCCATACCGAAAAGGTATGCCGTGAACAAGGTATGAGCAGTCTGCGGCTGGAGGTAAATAAAAGCAATGATCCTGCTGTAAGCTTTTACCGAAAAAACGGATTTGTGTATACAGGTGAGCAAACCGAAAAAACACGATTTATGACAAAAAGTATATTGGAGGTATAAGAATGTCTGGCAAAATACTTGTAACCCGTTCTTCCATGCCGCCCTATGAAGAATATATCCGGGAGATACGTGACATATGGGACAGCCGCTGGATGACTAATATGGGACCTAAGCATAAGGAGCTGCAATCAAAGCTCAGGGAGTATCTGGGCGTTGAGAATATTGATCTGTTTACCAACGGACATATGGCTATTGAGCTTACCCTGCAGGCAATGAACCTTCAGGGTGAGGTGATCACCACCCCCTTTACATTTGCTTCCACCACCCATGCAATAGTCCGCAACAGACTTGAGCCTGTATTCTGTGATATTGACCCGGTCAATTATACTATAGATGTAAGCCGGATAGAAAGACTTATAACCGACAAGACCTGTGCTATAATGCCGGTCCACGTTTACGGTAATATCTGCAATATAGAGGAGATAGACCGTATCGCAAAAAAATATGAGCTGAAGGTCATATATGACGCAGCTCATACCTTCGGAGAAACATATAAGGGTCAGGGGATAGGAGTCTTTGGCGATGCTTCCTGCTTCAGCTTTCATGCTACCAAGGTATTCAACAGCATTGAAGGCGGTGCGGTATGCTTTAAGGATCCCAACATGGGAAAGATATTGTATGAGCTGAAAAATTTTGGCATACACGGACCTGAGGAGGTCAGCGCAGTGGGCGCAAATGCTAAAATGAACGAGTTCTGTGCTGCTATGGGTATATGCAATCTGCGCCATGTGGATGAGGAGATAGCAAAACGCCGTATAGTGGCAGAGCGGTACAGAGAGCTTCTGGGAAGCACTGACGGCATTGTTCTGTGCCCTCCCCAAAAGAATGTAAGCTCCAATTATGCGTATTTCCCCGTTATGATAGAAGAAAAGATATTTGGTGCTTCACGGGATGATGTGTTTGAAAGGCTTGCTGAGAACGGTATCGGTGCAAGAAAGTATTTCTATCCTCTGACAAATACATTCTCGGCATTCAACGGAAAATACGATGTTACAAAAACACCTGTGGCTCTCCATATCAGCAAAAGAATACTGACACTTCCCCTTTATCCCGATCTGGAGCTTGCAGATGTGGACAGAATATGCAAAATAGTGCTTGAATGCAGAGAATAACCATAAGGAGCAATTCGCTCTGCATGGGGGCGGCCGCCGCAGTGCGATTCTGCCGGCTTATCGCACTAATCACAATGACAGGAAAAGAGAAGATAAATGGATATGAATAATACTGACCTTTCAGCTGCTATCAGCAGGCTGAGAGATATTTTAAGAGAAGTAAACAAGGCTGTTATAGGCAAGGAGCAGGTAACGGCAAAGGTTCTCATGGCTATGATAGCCGGAGGACATATACTTATAGAGGACATACCCGGTGTGGGCAAGACAACTATGGCACTGAGCTTTTCAAAGGCACTGGGGCTTGATTATAACAGGGTGCAGTTTACTCCCGATGTGCTGCCAACGGATATACTGGGATTTTCTGTGTATAATCAGGCAGAAGGAAAATTTGAGCATAAAAAAGGCTCGGCAGTATGCAACCTGTTTCTGGCTGATGAGATCAACCGTACCTCCAGCAAGACCCAGTCCGCACTTCTGGAGGTGATGGAGGAAAAGCGCATAACCATCGAGGGAAGAAGCTATGATCTTCCAAGCCCGTATATCGTAATGGCTACTCAGAATCCTACAGGCTCGGTGGGAACACAGATGCTTCCCGAGTCACAGCTGGACAGATTTATGATCAGAATAAAAATGGGCTATCCTTCAAGAGCCGCTGAAATAGATATATTAAAAAACAAGGATCAGAAGGGCTCGGATAATGTACATGAGGTGTCAAAGCCCTCAGATATGGAGCTTTTGCAAAAAATAGTGGCGAATATATATGTGGATGACCGGCTGTATGATTATATGATACGCCTGTCGGATGCCACAAGGCAGCATCACATGATAAACCTGGGACTTAGTCCCCGTGGGACAATAAGTCTGTGTGCAATGTCCAAGGCACACGCTCTTATGGATGGGAGAAGCTATGTGATCCCCGATGATGTAGGGGCAGTATTCGGGGATATAGCGTCCCACAGAATGATAATAAAAAGCAAGGCGGCGCTGAGCGGTCTTACCGGTGAGAAGCTCTCGCAGGAAATACTGGAAAGCGTTCCCCTTCCGAATATACGAGGCTGATAACATGATACTAAGAAAGATAGCTTATCTTATAGCTATGATAATATCCGTATTTTTCTATATCCTCTTTATAGGGGATATATCCTTTTATATCATGGTATTCGTTTTTGCCTTTCCCGCAGCTATGTTAGCAGTACTTATCACAGGGAGGATACTTATTACCATAGATGCCGATGATGAAAGCACTCATCGCAGTACAAGGGGTGAGGAGGCAAGTATATGCTTCAAAATAAAAAACAGGAGCATTTTTCCTTTTCCCAGAAGTGTTATCACTGTATGCTGTACAAATAAGGTATCGGGAGATGAAAACCGATTTCATGTATCCCTTCCCATAAACTATCTTGCGGAGCAGAAGGTGATGGTAACGGTCATATCGGATAACTGCGGTATAATGGATGTTAAAGCGGAATCATTGAGGATATATGATTATATCAAGCTTTTTTCATGGAGGATACGTTCTCTGTCTGCGGCACATATCACAGTGATACCTGATATTTTTGACAACGGCGGATTTCAGGAGCGAATGAGATCCGCAGAGGAAAGTGAGGTATTTTCCAAGGTCAAAAGCGGTGATGACCCATCGGAGATATTTGAGCTTAAAGATTATGTTCCGGGAGACCGGCTCAACCGTATACACTGGAACCTCAGCTCGGTAAGGGAGGGGCTTATTACCAAGCATTACAGTCAGGGGGTAAGCTCTCCTTCGGCTATAGTTCCGGATATAGACCTTTCAAAGGATATACAGAGCATAAATGCGGCTTTTGATATTTTTTTCAGTATCGCCTGCGCCCATATTTCCCTTCATGGTGAGGCGGAGATAGTCACACCCTACGGTGATATGATAAAGGCAGCAGATCATGAGGAGCTGATAAAGATATTTGAAGCTATTATAAGGAACAGCAAGCAAAGTGAAGTATTTGATGACTGTGTAAAAAAAGCACTTGTGGAAAATTCCACTGTCTATTTTGTCACTAATATCCCCTATGACCATCATGGTATATATGATGAGGTGAGAGGTACAGCCCAGAGATATTACTTTGTTGACAGCAGCCTGTCGGAAATGAAAATATCCGAGGGCGATAATATAAGGATAGTCAGGACCTCCTCTGATCTGGCAGAGGAAGCATTTGTAAAAGGACTTTGAGCATGAAAAACCACAATTCCCATGAGCAGATCAATAACGGTATCCGCAGCGGTATTCGGATCGTTAATAAAATGGAGATAGTCATGCCTATGACAAGAGGTATAGTGGGCAGATTATGCCTTTTGGTAACTGCCTTCCTTGTTGTAGTAGGCTCTATCATGTCATTTTTTACCATGTATGATATAAATGTCAGTCGTGGCACGCTGCTGTTTTACTGTGTCATATTCTATCTTCTGTTTGCAGTTATATTGAATCTTCCGGGAAATCTTCGGCTGACGCTGATCCCTGTGCTGGGGATATACGGATTTCTTTTGTACAAAAACTGGGATAAATTCAATATTGGCTTCAGGCAGGTCTTTAATGCCGTGTATTCTCAGGCGTACAGGTTTTCCGGTAATTATTATACGGTAAGTGACAAGGACAGTGAAAGTGCAGAGCTGTTTGTGGCATTTATGTTATTTCTTTTGGTTTGTCTTATATGTATTTCTGTATGCGATAAGGTGGGATTCTTCCTGTGCTTCGTGTTTACCTACCCACTGATAGAGCTGGGACTGTACTTCGGAAGATCACCCTCCGTTATCTATGGAGCTATGGTGTTTATAGGATGGATAATGCTGCTGGTACTCAGCGGATGCGGACGTTTTCAGCGTGGAGGTGCATTGGGCTTTATAAGAAGGGGCAGGGATTTTTCCGCCCAGCCGGGAGTGCGGTTCCATACTGCCGGTATGTGCGCTCTGATTGCATTTGTCCTCAGCGTACTTATATTCTTTCTCACCTTTGTACTGTCATCGGCAATGGGGTATAAGCGTCCTGAGAGCGTAAATGACCTGCGGCGAAATATCAAGCTGGCAGCCAGTGAATTTTCCTTTGACGATCTGGGAGAAAGTCTGGATCGGCTGGGGGCTTCTATGGGGCTTAATGATAACTATAAGATATATTCCAACAAGCTGGGACGAATGGGAGCAGTGAATTTTAAGAATACCACCGAGCTTACCATGAATATCAGCGATATACCCGATGATAATATATATATGAAGGGATATACAGGCTCTTTATATACAGGACACGAATGGACAGGCTTTGAGGACAGCGAATACAGCGACAGAAGCTATATGTTCAGCCGGTTTGATGAGGATGATATGCACCCTCAGACCATGCTGGCAGATTATCTCCGCCTGAGATACCCGGAGGATATGAATATTATCAAGGCAAATATAAAGTCAAAATACAAAAATGAAAAATACAGCTATATCCCATATGGAGGTATTCCCAAGGGAAAGATAACCTATGACCATGACGGTGATATGTATACAGAGGATAAGAAGGATTATGATCTGGAGTTCCCATCAATGACCATTACAGAGGAAAATATCAGAGATATCCTTTCGGGAACAGATTACAGTATCAATTCTTACTATGATGATTATACGGATTTTGTATATGAAAAATATCTTGATCTGCCTGACACTGATGAAATGCAGGAGCTGTATGACAGGTACGTCAAAGACAGTATATTGTCGGAAAACGGCAAGGGGGTCGTCAACTATAAATGTCTGGAGTATATAAAGGAGCTGCTGGATGAAAATGCAGACTACAGTCTTACTCCCGGTGCAACTCCCGAAAAGCAGGACTTTGTTTCCTATTTCCTCAACGAGACCCATAAGGGCTATTGCGTACACTTTGCTACAGCAGGGGTAGTACTGGCAAGAATGGCAGGTATACCTGCACGTTATGCGGAAGGATATGTTGCTACAAAGGATGATATGGAAAATGGAGCAAAGCAGCCTGACGGCAGCTTAAATGTAAGCATCAGGGACAACAGGGGTCACGCATGGGCTGAGATATATTACTATGGTCTGGGATGGATACCCTTTGAGTTTACTCCCGCAGCGGCAGCAGCATTTGATAATACGACTTCTGACAGCAGTGTGACGGATACTGCACCCACGGAAAACGGCGGAAGCAGCGGTACTACTACCTATACTCATGTAAGCAAGGGAAATGTAAAAACATCACAGATCACATCGGCAATTCAGCAGACCCATACATCTGCAAATACTAAGGTCACATCCACCAAGGTAAGCAGTCAGGCTAAAATGAGCCTCAGATCAAAGATACTTCTTATGATATCCTTGGCAGCGGCAGTAGGCTTGATAGTTCTGATACTGCGGCATATGATCCGCTGCAAACGGCGTGAAAGGATATTTAACGGGGACAGCAGCGATGAAAAGGTAATAGAAGCATACCTGAGTGTTTATGATATACTGGAGTATTCCGATGCAAGCCAGGAAAATATGCAGTATATGGATTATGCACGGAAGGTGAGCAGCGAGCATCCCGAAATACTGGGAGAAAATGAATTCATCAGACTCACTGAGCTGTTTTTGAAAACTCAACTGGGTGATGTATCCATAGACAGCCGGGACGGAGAATGGGCTGTGAACTGCTATCGAAGAGTGTTCGGCAGACTGTTTAAAAGAGCCAACCCCATAAAAAAAGTGATCATCAGGTTTATTAAAAATCTGTAAACTGCCTTTGGACTAATAGCTTTATAAAAGGAATTGAAAAGGTCGCTTTCTGAAGAAAGCTTGGCAAAGACTTTTAGTTTCGCTCATAGGTTCGGAGTAATTGCAGCCGAAAGCTCGAAGAGCTGCTAAAAGAGGGATTATTTTATGCTTTAGATTTATTTTTGTGGAGACACGCAAAACCCGACCCGTGGAATGGGTCGGGTTTTTTAGTTTGCTATAATAGCGTTTTTTCGGAGTAGAAGTTTAGGGCGTGGTCAAGAAAAATATGAGTCCGAATGCGATCATGCTTTATAGCTGCTCTTCGTGCTCAAAACTGCCTGACGCATGAGAGTATGAGCGAAAGTAAAAGTTTAAAGTGTTGTGAGGAAAGGGGCGAGTCCAAATGTGATCACGCTTTATAGC
>CACZQG010000207.1 GCA_902783235.1 uncultured Ruminococcus sp. | reverse complement strand
TCCAGTGCCTGATCTGCCTGAGTATAATTTCCCTGCTGTATCATGGTACGGATATAGCTGTATTCACCGCCGGACTGAGATGCCTGTCCGGTATATCCGCCCGACTGCTGTCCGCTGCGGCGCATATCCATTATCTGGTCGTAGGCAGCATTTATTCCTGCCATTTTTTCCTCTGCCATTTCTTTGGCAACGTCATCCATCTGGTGATCGGGATGATATTTTTTGCAAAGCTCTCTGTAGGCTTTTTTAATCTCCTCGTCGGAAGCGTTCTGGGGTACTCCCAGTACTGAATATGGATCCATTGTATTCTCCTTTCAATAAACGGCATACTCCCTTATGGGGGAAACGCCGCCCCACGATGGGGAACATAAGTCATGAGTTATATTTTGATTTCATTTTTTGGCTTTTTCTTTTTAAGATCACGGAACCTGGGCAAGCCCATATAAACAACATTATCGCATATATCACGAAATCTTTTGAAGCTGCATTGAGTATAGGCATCTGCTGCCTGTCCCAGTGACATATTTATATTATCCAGTGCAAATCGTTTAGCACCGTCGGTATCATTGTAATTTAAGTATAAGGGGTTATATCGCTTTTTTTTAATATCCTTTTCAAGGTCGTCATGGGCATCAGCCAGATATATGAACCGTCCCAGATTATAGCCAAAAAAGTAAAGCTGTTTTTTCTGGGAATCGTCATCAGTGACCCCGGAGGCAATAGCTGCCATTATCTGTGCTGTAGGTTCACAGGCTCTGTCAATAGAGGGGCATTTTTCCTGTTCCAGCATTGACTGCTCTTTCATATAGTGCTCTACTGTTTCGGCAATATAGGGGAGCTTTTCCGCTGCTTTAAGGTAAGCCTTTTTCATAAGCCTTCTTAGCAGGCGAAGGGGCAGCCCCTTGAAAAAACCGCTGTCATTTATCTCATCACATATTTTGTGATATACGGATATCACTGCCGCAGCTGATGTATATTCAAAATCATTTCCGCAGCATACGCAGTACCGTTTTTTTATAGGATGAGCTATGCATCGCTGACGCTTCATAATACTGCTGTCATTGTATGCGGCACACAGAAGGCTGAGAAAAGCAAAGTCATAGCTCAGGGTAAGACGGAATATCTGCCCGTACCTCCGCCCCATATCCTTGCAAAGTCCGCAGTAATAGCCACGGTAGACCTCATATTCGTAATTACGCATAAAGGGCTTGCAGGGGCGTATGTATCCGAACATCAGTGAGCCTCAGCTTTCCTGTAGGCACAGTATCCGCTGCATGGACATTGGTCGCACAGCGGCTTTCTTGCCTTGCATATATCACGGCCGAATTGTACTATCCTGTGGCAAAAATCAGAGGAACGCTCAGGAGGGATAAGCTTTACCAGATCAAGCTCCACCTTTTTGGGCTCCTTGTTTTTAGTAAGGCCAAGCCTTCCGGTGATCCTTATAAAATGAGTATCGGTGACTATGGCAGGCTTTCCGTAAAGATCACCCAGGAGCAGATTTGCGGTCTTTCTGCCTATGCCCGGAAGGGACAGCAGCTCATCCATAGTATCCGGGACCTTACCGCCGAATTTTTCAATGAGAAGGGATGCGGTCTCTTTTATGCTCCGAGCCTTGTTTTTGTAAAATCCGCAGGGCTTCACATCCTGTTCAAGCAGGGAAAGATCTGCATTGGCAAAGCTCTCTAAAGTGGGATATTTTTCAAAAAGCGTTTCAGTTACAATGTTTACCCTTGCATCGGTACATTGTGCGGAAAGGCGCACAGCTATCATAAGCTCATAGGGATGCTTGTAGGTCAGTGAGCATTTTGCATCGGGATACAGCTTTTCAAGGGCATCAACTGCCATTACTGCTTTTTCCTTTTTCGTCACATTATCATTCCTTTCGGGTAAACATACATCTATTATAGCAGATATTTGCTGATTTTTCAAGTGATTTCGGCGTTTTTTCACGGAAATCAATTTTAGTAAGCAATTTGTAATAAACTATGAATTACTTAAATACAAAAGTTTAGGTCAAGCCTTTTCAAAGGC
>CACZQG010000206.1 GCA_902783235.1 uncultured Ruminococcus sp. | reverse complement strand
TACGCCAGTATTCCTGCACCTTCCCTCCTTGAATTTCAGCATTTATTCTTCGCATAAATCTTCAAGATTTAATTGGAACATCAATAATATACAGGAAAGGTCACGATATGCAGGATAATATAAATGATATAAACACCGAAAATATATGTGATACGGGCTTTGATCCCTTTCACAACAGTACGGAAAAGCATTATTATAATGAAGACTATTCCGGGGTAATGCCCGCAGCGGAGGATAATGCCCCATCGTCCACAAGACCCGGCAGAGACGAAAAACGGGCCATACGCCGTTTTTACAACATAGGAGGAGGCTGTGCTGTACTCCAGCTTGCCATATCCTTTATTCTGTCCAATGCTCTTGTTTTTATAGCCGCATTCTTTATTATGTCGGAAAACAATATGAGCTTTTCCGAGTATCTCAACAGCAATACCGTAGCAAGATATATATCCGATTCGGCTATATATCCGGCTGTAACGCTTCTGAGCTATCTGGGAGCAAATCTTATTGTTTTTTTTGCCGGTATGAAGCTGATAGGTCAAAAGCCCTCGTCTCTTTTCAGAACACGGGAGCTGAAGATATCAAATGTGATAGAGTATATATTCATACTCTGCTTTATTCAGGTGGCTGCCATATATATAGTGCGGCTCATAAGTATTGCGATGCCCAATGCTGATGTTGTGGGGGGATCGGGGGATATTATATCATATTCCTCGGATAAGTCTCTGGCATTGTCCCTGATGTATGCCTGTATAGTTGCTCCTGTGACGGAGGAGCTTCTGTACCGTGGCTTTGTTATGAAAGCCTTTTCCGTTGTGAGCCAGCGTTTTGGCATAATTATAAGTGCATTGTTTTTTGCCTTGGGACACGGAAATATCACTCAGTTCTGCCTGACATTCATCATGGGTATATTTATGGGGTACATAGATATAAAGCATAATTCGCTTATTCCGTCACTGATGGTCCATTTCGTAAACAATACCATGGCGTCGGTACGGTCAATTGTTATAATGTATGCCTCGGATAAGCTGGATCTTTATGATATGATATATTCATACGGCTTGTTGGCTGCGGCGGTCATAGGGCTGGTGTCCCTTATAATATTCTGCAAAAGGGAGACATTCCCCAAGTCAACTATAAAGCAGCAGATGCGGTGTACGGGATTGTTTCTCACATCTCCTGCGGCAGTGATCGCTGTGGGCATATATGCGGTGCTGATGTTTATGAATACGTTTTTATGAGGATCGGAAATGAAGATAGAACAGTTTAAAACAGAGGTAATACACCTGAGAAAAAAAACTGCCCTTATAACCGGGGCATCCAGAGGTATAGGGGCTGCTGCGGCTCTGCGTCTGGCAGAGGACGGCTTCAACGTTATCATAAATTATAATGTGAACCGTGATGCTGCGGAGATGATCGCAGGAGTCACAGGCGGTACGGCTATACAGGCTGATGTTTCCGACCCTGTTAAGGTGCGGGATATGTTTGATATCATAAATCGTGAGCATGGGGATGTGGAGGTGCTGGTAAACAATGCCGGGGTCTCCTTTACCGGTCTGTTCACCGATATAACCCCTCTCCAGCAAAAGCGGATGTGGGGAGTCAACGTGGAGGGAGTGTTCAACTGTACCCGTGAAGCGCTGAAGACCATGATAAGCAACAAATCGGGCAGGATCATTAATATATCATCAATGTGGGGACAGGTCGGTGCCTCCTGTGAGGTGCATTATTCCGCAGCCAAGGCGGCAGTAATAGGATTTACCAAGGCATTGGCAAAGGAGGTGGGCCCCTCGGGGATAAACGTCAACTGTATCGCTCCCGGAGTGATAACTACTGATATGAATGCAGGTCACAGTCAGGAGACTATGGAAGAGCTTGCCTATGATACCCCTCTTGAAAGGCTGGGTACACCGGAGGATGTGGCGAAGGCAGTATCATTTCTCGCTTCCGGAGACAGCAGCTTTATCACGGGGCAGATAATCGGAGTAAACGGCGGACTTGTGATTTAGAGCTGATTTTAAAGGCAATACCGCACAATCTTTGTGCGGCATTGCCTTAAAGACCGGGTATGAGTACAGTGTCACTCCGCTATCTTGATCTTATAGTAAAATTTAAGTCTGGGTGCTGTTTCCTCCCATGGCTCGTCCATGGCAAGGAGACGGGCGTTCAGGCTTTTTTCAATGCCGAAAAGATCGGCTTTCATACCTGTAACTGTTTTAGCTATAGTCAGGGAGCATTGGGCAAGTATCAGCTCGGACAGCTTCTTTTTTACAGTGTCCGTATCCGTGTCGTTTTTTTCGGCAGTGCCGTTTATCTTTATCTCCGTGATGATGCCGTAGCCATCGGAAAGCTTTTCGGCGGATATACGAGTGCTGCTTTTTATAATGTGGAAATCCGTTTCCCATTTGTCTGTTTTTATGGGTATATGCACATCCTTTACAGTTCCGCACAGCCAGCACAGACCTTTGGATTCATCCGGAGTGAGAATGCCTTCAAGCTCGTTCTCGGACACGACTGCCATAGTAAGTCTGCCGTCCTTCATAATTGGTACGGCAGCCTTTTTATCCTTTTCAAGCAAATCGTTTACGGCATCACCTATATTTTTCGGTACTATTACAGCATTTCTGCCGCCGCTGTCCATAAGTGCTTTAAGATCCTCCTTGTTATCGGATATAAAACCCGATGCATTTTCTTTAACGCATAAAACGTGACATGAGGGGGAAATGCGATCATTTTCCAATACTGTAAGAAGATCCTCCTTGAAGTGTCCGGGGCTGAGAGCAAGTACCTCCAGGTGTCCGGGGAACAGCCGCTTGCCCTGATATGATTCACAATCGCTCATTGCGGAGAACAGACTGTCTCCTGAGCCGGAAAGAGTTTCCTTTTTTTTAAACATACGCAGTGATATGTTTATCCTGTCACTGTGATCGGCTCCTATTTCACGGATAAAAAGCTGATCTCTCAGCTCTGTTCCGGAGCAGGCGGTGAGGAGCATCATACTTGACAGTATTATTAAAAGAGCTTTTTTCATTTAATACTCCTTTGTCTGAAAGCTGTTGATGTTCCAATTAAATCTTGAAGATTTATGCGAAGAATTAAGGCAACACCGCACAAAGACCGCTGGAAGCTTTGCACGTCATCTGCTTGCAGATTTT
>CACZQG010000205.1 GCA_902783235.1 uncultured Ruminococcus sp. | reverse complement strand
AGTATGCCTGCATCGATTTTGTACAATCTAACGAAAAATCTGACTTCGCATCTGACGCACAATCTTTGTGCGGTATTGCCTTAAGGCAGCCTTTCATGAGCTATGTGAGGTATTGTCAGTTTTGACCCTGAGCAAACCATGAACATAAAAAACTCCTGTCCGATGACAGGAGTTTTTTATGTTCATAACCGTGTCGTATATGCCCTCTGTTGAATAAAATTATCAATTCATTTGTGTCTCAGAGGTTTAAGCTCATCTGAGAGACAGGAGCGGCTTATAAGGTCAAAATGATCCGCTTCCGGCATACTGGGCGGTTTTTTTATAAATGATGAGTAAACCTCTTCGATCTCTTCATGGTCGTTAAATATTTCAAAGCAGTCTACTGCGCCTGCAAAGCTTTTGTGTACCTGCTCTCCATCTGGATTGACATACATTTTATCTGACATTTCCATGGCATAAGATATTGCTTTATTGTATGCCTCATCAAAGCTGCCGGCAGTTACACGCAGGATGATTTCCTCGTAGTATACCTCATTTTTTACAGTGTACTTATAGTACATTTTTACGCCGAACGCCCTCATTCTACAGTATCATCTTCCTCCTCGTTGGCGTAATTATCCACTTCCCAGTCATCGGTCAGGAATACCTTCATTATAAGGGTGGTGCCGATACCGGGCTCGGAATAGAGCTGCATTTCATCGCTGAGCTGCTTCATAGCAGTAAGTCCGGTACCTTGTCCAAAGCCCATGGAACGAGCCTTTTTATTTGCGGTGGAGTAGCCGTCTGTAAGTGCTTCTGCAATATTCTCAATACCGGGGCCCTTATCCTCCAGAGTCATGGTAATACATTTATCGGTTATATGTACGTCTATATTGCCCCCTCCTGCATGGATGAGCATATTGATCTCACCGTGGTAAATAGCAGTGGACACACGCCTTATTATCTCATGGTCAATTTTCATTTTGTTCAGGTTTTTCCTGACATCGCTTGAAACATGACCCATGTTGGTGAAATCATCCTGTTTGACTTTATAGCTGAAGCTTGCATTCATATGACCACCCCGTAACCTTTTTAGATTTTTTTCAGCTTTGCAAATGTTGCCATTATTTTTTTGGTGCCTACCTTGTCAAAGGCGATCTCCAGCATACAGTCGCTTGCCATTTTTTTTGCACCTACAATAGTTCCTTCGCCAAATATATTGTGTTTTACCCGTTCACCCACATTGTATTCCACAGCCTCGGAATTTGCAGCTTTATGCTTATGCTGAGCTTTTTGCTGCTGCAGGGACATAGAACGTATTTCTCTTACTCCGGACTTGTCCTCCTCGGTAATTATAGTATTGTCCTTTTTTTCAATAAGCTCCTTGTCTATTTCCTTTAAAAACCGTGATGTGAAATTCCTTTGAGTAGTACCGAATACCATACGCTGTTTTGCACTGGACATAAATAAACGCTTTTTGGCTCTGGTTATCTCAACATAAGCAAGTCTGCGTTCTTCCTCCAGCTCCTCCTCGCTGTTCAGGCTTCTGTTTCCCGGGAATATGCCATCCTCCATGCCGACAGCGAATACATTGGTGAATTCAAGACCCTTGGCGGAATGTATGGTCATCATTACTACAGCATCCGCATTGGGATCCATTCTGTCAAGATCGGTATACAGAGATATCTCCTCTAAAAAGCCGTTAAGTGTAGGTTCTTCTGCTTCCTCCATATATGAAACAACAGTGGAACGCAATTCACCTATATTTTCTATTCTTGTAATGCCTTCATCTCCCAACTCCTTCATATAATCCATATAACCTGTTTTTTTCAGCAGCAGATCAAAGAATTCGTCAAGGGGAAGGCTTTCGGAGGCTTCTATAAGGCTGTCAAACAGTGCAGCAGTCTTTTTGAGAAGAGCTGCTTTTTTAGACAGCATGGGGTACTCGTCAGCATTCCGCATAACCTCTAACGGAGAGAGGTTAAGATCATGGGTTATATCTGACAGCATGGAAAGAGTAGTATCGCCTATTCCACGCTTAGGCTCATTGATGATCCTTCTCATTCTCAGCACATCATTAGTGTTGTTTATAAAGGACATATATGATGTGAGATCCTTAATCTCACGTCTGTCATAGAATCTCATACCACCGTATACACGATAGGGAATGCCGCTTCTTACAAGCATTTGCTCCACTAAATTGGACTGAGCATTCATGCGGTAAAGTACAGCACAGTCAGAGTATCTGTCACCATCCTTGACCAGCTCATTTATCTTGTCAGCAACAAAGCGTGCTTCATCATGCTCATTTTGTGCCTTATACCAGAAGATCTTGTCTCCCTCACCCATATCGGTCCACAGCTTTTTTTCCTTGCGGGCGCTGTTATTCTTGATCACAGAGTTGGCTGCATCAAGAATAGTCTGAGTTGAACGGTAATTCTGTTCCAGGCGGATAACACGGCTGCCTTCAAACTGCTTTTCAAAGCTTAAAATATTTTCAATGGTAGCTCCTCTGAATTTATAGATACTCTGATCGTCGTCGCCTACAACACATATATTGTTTCTTCCACCTGACAGGAGACTTACCAGTCTGAACTGAGCCATATTTGTATCCTGATATTCGTCAACCAGTATATACTTGTATCTGTTGCGGTAATAGTCAAGGGTTTCGGGATAACTTTCCAGTATCTGAACAGTAAGCTTTATTATGTCATCAAAATCTACAGCGTTGGAGCCCTTTAATCTTGTCTGATATGCCTTATATATTTTTGCAATAACCGTCTGCTTGTAGTCCTTTGCTGCATCCTTCAGAAGATCTTCGGGTTCTCTGAGTCTGTCCTTGGCAAAGCTTATTATCGACTGTACCGCTTTGGGAGCGAATTGCTTTTCCGATACTCCCATATCGTTCATACATTGCTTTATAACACGCTGACTGTCATCGGAGTCATATATGGTAAAGCTTGACTGATAGCCTATTTTTTCTATCTCACGACGGAGTATACGCACACAGGCAGAATGGAATGTGGCAGCAACGATACCCTCTCCGTCCTCGCCCAGCATTGCTGAAAGACGCTCTTTAAGCTCACCGGCAGCTTTATTGGTAAAGGTGATGGCAAGTATGCTCCAGGGCTTTATGGGCTCGTATGCTACTGCCTCCCGAAGCTGATCCTTCGGGACATCCTCTCCGTTTATATAGCGTTCCAGCAAAGCACAGTCTGTGTCAGAGCCTTGCTGAGAATCAGTATTATATGCATTACCGAAATTTATCATATTCGCTATGCGGTTGACTATGACAGTAGTCTTACCGCTGCCTGCTCCTGCCAGCACAAGCACGGGACCGTTCACTGCAAATACTGCTTCCTTCTGACGGTCATTCATCTTTCCGAAATATTTTTCCAATGCCTGTTTTTTTAGCTGTGTAAAATCTGTTGTCATCTATT
>CACZQG010000204.1 GCA_902783235.1 uncultured Ruminococcus sp. | reverse complement strand
GGCTTTGTGCAGATGTTCTTGCATCAAGAGGATTTCGCAGCGGCGCACAGGCAGCGGAAAAGCTTGCAGCTGACCGGCTTGGAGATCCCTTTCAGCTTATGGATATGGCAGAGGCTGCAAACACAATATCCCGGGCTGTGGACGGCTTTGAAAGGATATGCATATACGGCGACTATGACTGCGACGGTATAACCTCAACAGTGATGCTGTTTTCATATCTGGAATGTATAGGTGCTGATGTTACATATTATATCCCGGAGCGTTCCGAGGGATATGGGCTTAATAAGGAAGCGGTCAGAAAGCTGCACGACATGGGAGTAAAGCTTATTGTGACTGTGGATAACGGCATCTCCGCCATAGAGGAGGCAGAGCTTATATATGAATTGGGAATGAAGCTGGTGGTCACAGATCATCATCAGGTGGGGGATATGCTGCCTAAAGCGGAAGCGGTAGTTGACCCTCACAGGAATGATTGTCCCTCCACCTTCAAGAACCTATGCGGTGCCGGTGTGGTAATGAAGCTTATAGCCGCACTGGAGGACGGCAGCTATGACACTGTTTTTCCTGAATATGATGAATTTGCCGCACTTGCAACAATTGCCGATATAGTAGAGCTTTCATCGGAAAACAGATATATAGTCAGACGTGGAATGAAGTACATGGAAAACTCCGAGCGTCCAGGAGTATCAGCACTTATTGCACAAAGCAAGGTAAAGCTGCCTTTGGACTCTACATCCGTTGCCTTCGGACTTGCACCCAGGATCAATGCCTCGGGCAGATTCGGTTCACCTTCTCTTGCTGCTAAGCTGCTGCTCACCGAAAATGAGGAGGAGGCTCAGCAGCTGGCACAGGAGCTTGACAGGCTCAATGATGAGAGAAAAAAAACGGAGAATGACATAGTAGATGCCATTGGAGAATACATAAAAGCTCATCCCCATATACTGTGCAGCAGAGTACTGGTACTCAGCGGAGAAAACTGGCATCACGGCGTTATCGGCATTGTTGCTTCAAGGATCGTGGAACGCTTTGACAAGCCTGTTTTTATAATGACCATAGAGGGAGATGAAGCAAGAGGCTCGGCAAGAGCCTTTGGGGATTTCTCCATATTCAAGGCACTGGATCACTCCTCGGATCTCCTTACAAAATACGGCGGACATATGGGTGCCGGCGGCTTTTCCCTTAAAGCTGAAAACATTCCTGCTTTCAATAAAAGAATACAGGAATATGCAGCAAAGCATTTCGATATCATGCCCCACGCAGAGCTTACAGCCGATAAGGTCATACTTCCCTCTGAAATAACTATTGAAAATATAGAAGGACTGGATATACTAAAGCCCTTTGGCGAAGGCTGCCTACAGCCTGTATTCGCCATGATAGGTGCACAGATAACAGACATCGTACCTCTATCCAACGGACTTCACACTAAACTTAAAGTAAAGTATGGGACATTGTGGCTCAATGTGCTCCTGTTTCGCCGTTCGCCGGAGGAGCTTTTTCTTAAAAAAGGCGATAGTGCTGATATAATGGTAACTATAGAAACACAGGTATACATGGGAAACAAAAATATCTCGATCATAGCCAAGGATATAAGAAAACACGGCTTTGAACAGAAAAAATACTTTGCGGCAGCTGCCGCCTACGAAAAATATATTCGTGGAGAAGAACTGCCCCCCGCATATTATAAGAGCATATGCCCCGAAAGGCAGGAGCTGATACTTGTATACAAGCTGGCTTCACTGGGCAGATACAGCAAGGATACCCTGTATATGACTGTTTCAGATAACATAAATTACTGCAAGGTATGCTTGTGCCTTGATATATTTGAAGAACTGGGTCTTTTAGATCACGACCGCTACACCGGAAGTATAACCGTGATAAAAAATGCACCCAAAGCAGAGCTTGAAAACTCAAAGATACTTCAAAGGCTTAAAAGCCTTATTAACCCGTAAAGGAGATGTAAGGATATGGATGTTGAATATACCATTGATATGCTGATACAAAAAATACTAACAGACGACAAGCAGTATGATCTCAGCAAAATTATAGGCGCATATGAATTTGCCGCAAAGGCTCATGAGGGACAGAAGCGTTCATCCGGTCAGCCATATATCATTCACCCTCTGGCAGTAGCGTATATACTTTTAGAGCTGGGAATGGATACGGATACTATCTGCGGGGCTATGCTCCATGATGTTGTAGAGGATACGCCCACTACTCTTGAAGAGGTACGAAAGAAATTCGGAGCAGACGTGGCTATGCTTGTTGATGGTGTTACCAAGCTGAATCAGGTACCTATGTTCAACAAGGAGGAGCAGCAGGCTGAAAATGTCCGCAAAATGCTTCTTGCCATGTCCAAGGATATACGAGTTATCATAATAAAGCTGGCAGACAGACTGCATAATATGAGAACTCTGAACTTCCGCCCGGGTATTAAGCAGAGAAACACAGCTCATGAGACTATGAATATCTATGCTCCCATTGCTCACAGACTGGGTATGCGTGGTATAAAGGAGGAGCTGGAGGATCTTTCCTTCCACTATCTGGATCCCTTTGCATACTCGGAGATCGAGCATATACTTGAGCTTAAAAAGAAAGAACGTGAGGAATTCATCACCTCAATAAAAGAAACTATAGCAGCAAGATTTCAGGATCAGGATTTTGTAAACCCTCCTCAGATCGACGGACGTGTAAAAAGTATATACAGCATATATAAGAAAATGTTCGTAAGTCATAAGTCAATTGAAGAGATATACGACAGATATGCTGTAAGAATAATCGTTTCCAATATCGGTGAATGCTATAATGCCCTGGGACTTGTGCATGATATGTTCCGCCCCATACCCAACAGATTCAAGGACTATATTGCCAACCCAAAGGCAAATATGTATCAGTCCCTGCATACCACCGTACTGGGAAAAAAGGGTATTCCCTTTGAAATACAGATAAGAACATGGGAAATGCACGCCACAGCTGAATACGGTATCGCTGCTCACTGGAAATATAAAGAGGGCATACAGCGTTCGGATAAAATGGATAAGCGTCTTGCATGGATAAGACAAGTCATAGAAGCTCAGCAGACCTCCGATGATGTTGAGGAGATAGTCCGCATAATCAAAACAGATCTGGCTCCCGAGGAGATCGTAGTAATGACTCCGGGAGGAGATTCTATTTCTCTTCCCGTTGATTCTACAGTCATTGATTTTGCATATAGGATACACACTCAGATAGGACACAAAACAGTAGCGGCTAAGGTCGACGGCAAGATAGTTCCCCTGGATTACAAGCTGTCCACCGGCGAGGTGTGTGAGATAATCACCAGCAACGAACAGGATAAGGGACCCAACCGTTCATGGCTGAACATTGCCAAGACCAATGAAGCAAAATCAAAGATCCGTCTATGGTTCAAAAAGACCTGCCGTGAAGAAAACATAGTATCCGGTAAAGCCGAACTGGAAAGAGAATTCCGCCATCATAAAATACGCATACCCGAAGAAGATCTGGAGGAATTTCTGGCTGATGATCTGAAACGTCACAACTGCAGCACTTTAGATGATTTCTATGCATCCATAGGCTACGGCGGTGTACTCCTTTCAAAAATAATACAGCGTCTTCGTGACAAGTACAACAAGCTTTACAATACCAGTGATGAGGAAACGGAGACATCACTTATCAAGCCTGTACACAAAATAACAAGCGGCATAGTTCTTGATAAGATAGATGATCTGACAGTTAAATTTGCTCAGTGCTGCAGTCCTCTTCCCGGTGACGAGATAGTGGGATTTGTAACAAGAGGTCACGGTATTTCCGTCCACACAGTGAACTGTACCAATTATCAGGCAGCCCTCAAGCGCAATGATCCTGAGGAGCTGGCACGATGGATGGAGGTACAGTGGACTGACAGCAAGCAGACAGCTATGCAGACAGGTATTGAGGTAGTTGCCCTTGACAGGATAGGGCTGGTACTGGATATATGTACTGTACTGACCGAGCAGCGTATACCGATCATCCATTCCTCATCCAGAATACTTAAAAACGGGAATGCCCTGTTTGAAGCCACTATCACTATCGCCGGAACCGATCAGTTCAAAAGCGTAGTTGAAAAGATCAAACGCATAAAGGGCGTTATGTCCGTGGAAAGAGCAAGAGTATAATATTGCTCCCCCAACTGAACCTTGACAAAAATACTTGTGGCAACACCGCACAAAGACCGCTTGGAAGCTTTGTACGGTATTGCCTTGACGGACAGAATATTTCTCTGTGTCAGAAGCCCTGGGGTACGCAAGTATTCCTGTGGCTTTCTTCCTTGATTGATTTCCTCTCTGCCCCGTATTTTGGGCAATTTTTAATTGGTGAAGCAATAATAACGCATATTAAAGGAGAAAATATATGAAAATAACAAGAATGCCGGTAGGCATGATAAGAGCTAACTGCTATATAATAGAAACTGAAAGTAAAAATGCCGCAGCGGTAGATCCCGGAGATGAATTTGAAAAGATAGACCGGTTTCTCACAGACAACGATCTTACTCTTAAAACCATACTCCTGACCCACGGTCACTTTGACCATATAGGTGCAGTGGCTCAGCTTCAGGAAAAATATGATGCCCGGGTATATATCCACCCGGATGACGCAATAATGCTCACTGACAGACTTAAAAGTCTGGCTGATGATATGCCATACTATCTTTACCGCCCTGTAACCCAATACAACACCGTTTCCGATGGGGATAAGATCATACTTGATGAACTGGAATTTGAAGTTATACACACCCCCGGTCACACCAAAGGCGGTGTCTGCTTCAAATGCGGCAATGCACTGTTCACAGGTGATACTCTGTTTAAAATGTCTATGGGACGCACAGATTTTCCCGGTGGCAGCCTTAAAGAAATATTCCTGTCCCTTGAAAAGCTGGCTAAGCTCAAGGGGGATTACGAAGTGTATCCGGGTCATAATGAAACAAGCACCCTGAGCTTTGAAAGAAAGAACAATGTTTATATGAAAGGCGATCCATATGAAGATTCTATTTAAGGATCATGAGTTTAAGTATGAAGTGGAAGCCACGGTAAAGCTTTTTATTACAGGCCGTTTTGAATTTCTGTATGACTGCGTTGATGCCGATGGCGATATAGTAAGCTCACAGATCAGAAAAGGCAAAGAGTATACTTATCTTTTTGCCTTTTGCCGTTTAGGTGAAAAAAGTGTCCGCAAAGCATACAAGCTTAATAACCATGACGCTGACAAGAGCATCTGCGAGCATGAATTGTGCAGGCTCATATTCCTTTGCCTTAAAAGCCTTACAGGCATTGATCCCCCTTGGGGACTGCTTACTGGAATACGACCGGTGAAAAAGATCACTCAGCTTTTGGATCTGGGAGCAAATAAAGAGGAATGCTTTTACCGTATGAAGGAAAAGTACATGGTGTCAGACAAACGTCTGGAGCTTGCTTATATGACCGCAAAGAATCAGATGCCTTTGCTTCGCAGCATCGACCCCAAAAGCATAAGCCTGTATATATCTATCCCCTTTTGCCCCACACGGTGCAGCTACTGCTCATTTGTTTCTCACTCTCTGGACAGTGCAGTAAAGCTTATGCCTGAATATGTAAGGGCACTTTGCAGGGAAATAGAAATTATAGGCAGGATCATAAGTGACCTGAAGCTCACTGTGGATACAGTATACTTCGGAGGGGGCACCCCCACGTCCATATGTGCGGCTCAGCTGGATATCATTATGAAAACCCTTGCGGACAGCATAGATCTGTCAGCGGTTCGGGAGTATGATGTGGAATCAGGCAGAGCTGATACTATAACCCCTGAAAAGCTTGCTGTTATTAAACGGAACGGGGTCACCCGCATATCTGTAAATCCTCAGACCTTCAATAATGACGTACTTAAAGTGATAGGCAGACAACACACAGCAGAAGATACTGTAAATGCCTTCAAGACCGCCCGTGATCTGGGCTTTGATAATATAAATATGGATCTTATCGCCGGACTTCCCACCGATACCTACGACAGCTTCTGTCATACCCTTGACAAGACAATGGAGCTTGACCCTGAAAGCATAACAGTACACACTCTTACCATAAAGCGTTCAGCAAGTCTGTACAGTGACCCCACCGAGGCATACAAGGGCAATTATGCACCACGTATGCTGGACAGGAGCATTGAACTGCTTCCTGAAAATGGTTGGCTTCCCTACTACCTTTACAGACAGAAAAATACCATAGAGAATCTTGAAAACACAGGCTACGCAAAAAAAGGCTATGAAAGCCTTTACAATATTTTCATAATGGACGAAACACAGGTGATACTTGGAGCAGGATGTGCCGCATCCACAAAGCTTATTGACAAAAAGGGAAAGATCACACGCATTCACAACTATAAATTCCCATACGAATACATAAACCGATTCGGAGAGCTTATGAAAAAAAAGCAGCAGATAACTGACATACTGGGAGAAATGACATGAAAAAAAATGAGATGATCGTTCTTGAAATAACCGACATTACATCAGAGGGCAACGGCGTTGGAAGATATGAGGGTATCGCAGTATTTGTTCCGGAAACAGCTATCGGGGATATAATTGAAGCAAAAATCGTCAAGGTACTGAAAAACTACTGCTATGGAATAGTTAAGCAGATCATCACTCCATCTCCCGACAGAATAACACCGGACTGTGATCATTTTCCCAAATGCGGCGGATGCTCACTGCGGCATATCAGCTATGAAGCAGAGTGCAGACACAAGGAAAAGATCGTATACGATGCATTTACCAGGATCGGTAAGATCCGGGCAGAATTTATGCCCATACTCTCCTGCCCTGCCCCGGATAACTATCGTAACAAGGCACAGTATCCTGTGGGGATGACAGACGATGGTGCAGTATGCGGTTTTTATGCCAAAAGAAGCCATAGGATAATAAGCGGTACTCAATGCAGGCTTTTGCCACCCATTTTCCCTAAAATAGCCGATACTGTCATGAAATATCTCAGCAGCAGAAATATACAAGGCTATAATGAACAGACTCACCGTGGAACAGTTAGGCACATTTTTTTAAGACAAGGCTATCATACAGGTGAGATAATGGTCTGTCTTGTGGTCACCGAAGATAAAAGAGAGCTTTTCAGCGAATTATTCAGCCTGCTGAATCAGAATTATCCCGAAATAAAAAGTATAGTAATGAATATCAATCCTGATAATACTAATGTTATACTTGGGAAAAAAACCATCACACTTTCCGGGAACTCACTTATTACAGATACAATGTGCGAAAACAGTATTGATATTGCACCTCAGGCATTCTATCAGATCAATACTCCCCAGGCAGAATCACTATACAGGCAAGCAGAGGAATTTGCAGATCTGACCTCAAATGATACTCTGCTTGATCTTTACTGCGGTGCAGGGACAATAGGTCTTTCCATGGCAAAAAAAATCAAAAAACTTATTGGCGTAGAAATAATACCACAGGCTGTGGAAAATGCCATAAAAAATGCCGCTTCAAATGGGATAAAAAATGCGGAATTTATATGCTCGGATGCAGGAGCAGCTGCCGAAAAGCTTGCAGCAATGGGCATATGCCCCGATGTTATAACCATCGACCCGCCACGAAAGGGCTGTGATGATCTTACACTTGACTCCACTGTAAAAATGTCTCCAAAACGTGTAGTCATGATCTCATGCAATCCCTCTACCGCAGCCAGAGACTGCGCTTACCTGGAAGCTTTGGGATACAAGGTTAAAAAGATAAGGGCAGTGGATATGTTTCCAAGAACCGATCACGTCGAGTGCGTAGTTCTGCTGTCACGAGAAAAATCCTGAAACGGCGTATTTACGCGGTTTGTCGGCATCACACCTTGCTGATAACAGCAGTTTTACCCACTCAAAATCTGTATGCGGAAACAGGTAAAAAGGCAAAATGGCATACACGGCACACTTGACAACCAATCTGCACACTTTGATTTTTGACAACCAAATCACGCACTCGATTTAGGGTGCGTGAAACTGCT
>CACZQG010000203.1 GCA_902783235.1 uncultured Ruminococcus sp. | reverse complement strand
GTATAATGCCAGCAATTATGTCACCTCTGTTATTGTTGCCTTAATAGTCGTTGTCAGGGCGTAGTCGGGGAACAATATGTATTCATAATAATATGATAACACATTTAAAAAAACTTTTCAAGACAATAAAGGCAATACCGCACAAAGCCGTCCGGCGTTTTATGTGCGGTATTGCCTTAATTCGGTATTACCTCAGATATTGATCATTAAATAGTAAAAGACACCATATATGACACAAGCCGCCGTACCGTACAGTATGACCGGACCCGCAATTGTAAATATCTTTGCTCCCACTCCAAGAACAAAGCCCTCTGACCGTGCTTCTATAGCTGATGATGATACTGCGTTTGAAAATCCGGTAATTGGTACCAGTGTACCTGCCCCGGCGTGCTTTGCCAGTTTTTCGTATATTCCCGTACCGGTGAGAAGTGCGCTGAGTACCACCAGTATCACCGATGTCCATGTACGGGCTTCTGTCTCCGGCGTGCCGTAAAATGAAAGCAGCGAGAATATCCCCTGCCCCACAGTGCATATCAGTCCGCCTGTAAGAAACGCCATTGCCGTATTTCGTGCCACAGCCGAGGAAGGGGCTGCTCTTTTACTCATTTTTTCATATTGTTCCTTTGTGATCATTGCTATTCTCCTTTCTTTGTGTTAATATATTTTCCAACACCGAATAAAATATACTCTGCACTGTATCTTTCTGCCTGTACCGGTTGCAGAACAATTACAATTGTCTGATAAAAGCCGTTTTTCACTTGACATATCAGCGTTTTTTTTATATAATTATAAGGAGAAACATAAATAGCATGGATCATAAGAACAAAAAGGAGAAAGAATTATGAAGCTTAAAAGGATATTATGTCTCGTTACCATAATGGCTTTGTCCGCTGCCACCCTTATAGGCTGTGACAAGGACAGCAGCTCTTCCACTGCTGATGCAGGTGATACGATCACGTCATCCGAGTCGAAGGAAGAGATCCCCGAGACAACAGAGCCCACTGTAAAGGGCGGCAATATACGTTTTATGTCTTACTACGACCTGAACCCCGTACCCGGCGCAGACAGAAGTATTGCTCTCACTCTCTATGAGGATGTTTACGGCGGCAAGATAGAATGGGTACCCACCACCGAAGAAAATATGTATGATGATCTTTCCAAGTCGGTACTGGGCGGCGATCCCGTGGATATGTTCCCCTATACAGATAATGCACTTCCTTATGGTGTTTCTCAGGGATATTTCGACCCTGTGGATGACTATATAGATCTTGACTCCGACCTTTGGAAGGACACAAAGACCCTTGCCGATAAAATGGCTTATCAGGGTCAGCACTATGCAGTTCCCACGGGAATAAACGAGGTTTACGGTCTTATATACAGTAAACAAGCCATAGAGGATATGGATGGCTTTGAAGATCCACTTACTCTTTATAATGACGGCAAATGGACATGGGATACTTTTATCTCCATGATGAAGGAATACGATGAAAGCGGCTGCGCCGGTTTTATAGGCAAGGGAATAATGCAGTCCACCGGAGAGCCCTATGTAAAATATGACGGCAGTAAATTTTCAAGCAACCTGGGCAGTGATGCACTGAAAGCTGCCGGAAGCACACAGGATGAGATATCCGGTCCCATGTATGACGGCAGCTGGTATGATACCCTTGATGACAGTATACTGTTTTTGGGTATGGGTTCATGGGCACTCCCCCAGTGCAATGATGAATACGATGACGGGGATGTAGCATTTGTTCCCTATCCTTCACAGGACGGAAGCGGAAAATTTGTTACAGCTGATATAAACTCCAAGATGCTGGTAAAGGGCTCCAAAAATCCCGCAGCCGTTGCTGCATATCTGGAATGTGAGAGACTGGCAAATACAGAGGAAAAGTATGTCAAGGCTCAGAAGGATGCTGCTGTAAAGAAGGGATTTACCCAGGAGCAGTATGACCTTATCACACAGCTGAAAAACATGGATAATGTTGTATTTGATTTCAGCTACGGACTCAGCAGCAAGGTATCTAAGGATGCCTCCGCCTATGATGAAAGAGGTATAGTCAATAATCTCAATGATGCTATTATAATTGGTTTTGAGGATGCACCTGACAGCTGGGAGGATCTCAGCGGTGAAGTATCCTCCGAT
>CACZQG010000202.1 GCA_902783235.1 uncultured Ruminococcus sp. | reverse complement strand
GGAACGAATTCATTATATCTCACCAATTATTGGTGACGAGCTAATGTAACAACCAATTGTTTTTGTTGTTTGCTATATAATCTGAGGGTGTGGATGGCTACGTTCCCTACAAATGTGTTGTGTAACTATTTTGCAAAAATTGATTTCCGTGCAAAAAAGCTCGTCATTCACTTTGAACAAAATACTTATCCAATTTTTAAGGCAATACCGGGAATGGGGATTCAACCACCCTTGACCCTGCAAGCTTTCCCACGAGCTGTTATTGTAATATTTCCGGTATTTTTTCAAATTCCAGCTCATCAGCTGCATGACGCACCTGATCTATTTTTTGTTTTTGCTCATCATTCAATCTGTAGCCTTTCAGGTCGTCAAGTACAGATTCTATGCTTATACTGTCAAAGGAGGCAGCAAAATCCTTTAGCAGCGTGCATACCTCAGCATATTCATCGTCGCTTATCTGAGGAAGATCGGAGGCATTCTCCGACGCTGCATCACTTGCCTGCTCTCTGAAGGGAGAAAGCTTTTCCCATAGTCTGCGGCATCTTTCCAGAAATTCATCCATATTGTCGTCCAGAGCTTTTCTGTCATTGGCATTTCCGGCATTTTCCAGCTGCTGCGCTGTTTCTCCCAGATCCACAGCCCCTATTATCCTTGATGTGGATTTGAGAGCGTGTATTTTGACGGTGGTATTGGGAATGTCTTCCGCATCGTAAAACTCCTGTATCTCTCTGATATAACTGTCAGCCATATTTGCATAGGTTTTCAGGGTCTCAAGATATATCTCCTCATTTCCGCAGTTTCTGATACCTGCCTGTATGTCTATCTCTGAAATATCCGCAACAAAATCAGGTATGATACTGCTGTTATCCGAAGCCTGCTCCTCCTCTGCCGACTTTGCGGTATATAAGATCTTATCATCGGGAAGATAATGGATCAGCATTTCCTCCAGCTTGTGAGGATCTATGGGCTTGGTAAGATAATCGTCAAATCCGGCAGCCAGATATTTTTCTCTTGCACCGGAGATAGCATTGGCTGTAAGGCATATTGCGATAGTATCAATATTTGGATTATTCTTCTCCTCCTTCATTTCCTTCAATGTCTGTATGCCGTCCTTATGAGGCATCATATGATCCAGGAATATCAGGTCATATTTATGTTCAAGTGCTGCGGATATTCCCTCGTCGCCGCTGTTTGCCGTGTCTATCTTTATACCCGTCTGCTTTAGCAGGCTTTTGAATACCATCAGGTTCATAGGGGTATCATCCACCACCAGTACATTAGCCTGTGGTGCTGTAAATGCCTCTTTATATTTCTGCCTTGCTGAAATGCTGCTGCGGTATGTGGACTCATAGTCTCCGAGAGGATCCCATTTTATTACTTTCTGTTTCAGCGAGAAGCTGAATCGTGAGCCCTTTCCATAGGTGCTTTCCACATGAAGAGTACTTCCCATCATATCAAGCAGACTGCGTGTTATGTTCATTCCCAGACCTGTACCCTCGATATTTCTGTTTCTCTCCTCCTCGATTCGTTCAAATTCCGAAAACAGCTTTGAAAGATCCTCTTTTTTGATACCTATTCCCGTATCCTTTATGGCGATATTCAGCATAATGTTCTCATCATCGTTTTCTATCCTTTCATAGCCGGCTGTAAAGGTAATAGAGCCTTCCTTTGTATATTTTACGGCGTTGGTAAGGATATTGGTGATAACCTGCTTTATGCGTATCTCATCACCGTTAAGATAGTGAGGCGTATCATGGGCAAATTCAAGCTCCAGCAATAGTCCCTTGGCATCTGCCCGTGTCTGTACCATATTCACCAGATCATTGAGTACCGAGGAAAGATCATAATCCACGGGGATTATTTCCATTTTTCCCGCTTCGATCTTGGAAAAATCAAGTATATCGTTGATAATACCCAGAAGTGTATTTCCGGCAGTTTTTATGCTTTCGGAATAAGCCAGGATATTATCATCATCGCATTCACGGAGTACCATCTCGTTCATACCCAGCACTGCGTTGATAGGAGTCCTTATCTCGTGAGACATATTTGAAAGGAAAGCGGATTTTGCTTCACTTGCCCCCTGAGCACGCCTTCTTTCCTCATCCAGCCTCTTTGCCTCTCTGTTCTTTTTGGAGATATGATACAAAAGTATTGCCAGGATCATCATCACCGCAACGATAGCAGCGATCTCGTAAATGCTGAACATCAGCTGCTGCTTCATTGCATTTTCGTTGTTTACGGCATTGACTATGTATATTTTGTCATACAGCATCCGTATATTTATATCATACTCCTTGCCGCCGTAATCAATGGTCGTTTCACGGTTATTGACCCTGGGCATCTGATCCAGCAGCTCGGCTTTTATATCCTCTTCATTTCCCAGAAAGGCACCATTGTCGAAAATGTTTTGGCTCCGCTCAGAGTCATCGTCAGCGGATATGATATATCCTGTGGCAAAAATTATATAGCTGGTGCTTTCACTTTTTTCTTCTGACTTATCCTCCTCCGGCGGCTTTTCGTCATTATTGTCATTGTCCCTTTTTTCTGCTCTGCCCTCATCCTCAACGCCATCACCGCCGGGGCCCATATCCTCAGAATGCTCAATGGTAAAATCATCGGCTAACACGGTTTTACCGTCTGAAAGGAGCAATGATGCGGTGATTATTATTTTTCCCGTCTGCTCATCCTTATAGGGCTGGGAAAGAGCAACATCACCTTTGGCAGCCGCTGCCACATTGTACCATTCAAGATTCTCCGATCCAAATACAGACCGATTGGGCGTGTAATCATCATCATATATGCCCTCCTCACCCTTGTAATAACAATAGAAGCCGTTAAAGGTATCTCCGATGACATTTTTGTAATTTCTGCTGTATTCGGTAAGAAGCTCGCCTGCTTCCCGGGAGGAAGCACCGGCATTCATCATTTTTTCCAGAGAATCAGCTGTAAACTTAACAGCATCCGTACACTGCTCTATACTGTTGGTAAAGCTTTTGGATTCCTGGAATGATTCAAACATCATCTGTGATTTGACACGATCCTTGATCTCAGAAGTGATAAATCCGTAATTCATAATTATGACTTCTAAAAAAGCCGCAAAAGCGATCACAAACAGTAAAATATATTTCACACTTATACTTTTTATCCATGAGGGTTTCTTTTGCTTTTTATTATTCTGCGTTTCCATAGTATTCACCGCCCGGTATCATCTGTCAGTCATTGGACATATTGCTGTCCAATGACTGTTTTTTGAAGAAATCATTTATGGTATTCAGTATATCTGCCTGAGCACTTGCCTTGAAAATGTACCCCTGAGGCTTCAATGCCATTACCTCTGCCACACTTTCCTTGTCAGACTTGCCTGTAAGGAATATTATGGGTACATCCGAGTGCGGTGAAGATGATCTTATCTGCTGCATCACCTGAGCTCCCGACATGACCGGCATATTGTAGTCCAGCATAACAAGATCCGGACATTTTGATTCCAGATATGCCAGTGCCTGACCTCCTGATTTAGCCAGTGCCACATCATAATGCTCTGACAGCCATTTCATAGTCATTTTAAGAAACATAACGTCATCATCCACCAGAAGGATGCTTTTTCTTCCTCCGGCATTTATGTCGTCCTTTTTAAGTATCTTTTTTATCTGTTCAATAATGCCGGGAACGGTAAAAGGCCGCTCCGCCTCGCAGGACACAATGTGGGGCGGTATTTCCTGTTTCACACCGGAGATCTCCTCTCTGCTGCCTGCGATAAAAAGTGTTCTTTTGCCATTTTCGCATACATCCCTCAGTATTGACAGCAGCCTGCTCCCCTCTTCACCCTTTGTATAGTCACCGGTGTATAAAAGAATAAGCCGGGGATTACCTCCGTCAATGTGACCGTCCGGGGAAGAAACAAGATCGGACGGATCGATATGCCGGGCTTCAAATCCGTTTGCTGCAAGATTTTTTGTGAGAGCATTCATCATAAAGCCGGTTTCACGGCTGATTATCAGTATATCCTTTGACATAGCTTATCTACTCCTTGAATATTATGTAAGGCAGCATCCGGAAATGCTGCTGTGTTTATGATTTATAATGTAAGCAAAGCACGGCAGGCTTTGCTCCTTATGACCATATCAGTATTATACCATATTTCACATTATAATGCAAGCTATATCCATGAATTTAGTATGATATGTATAAAATGCTCTGCGATTTTTTTCAATAATGACAAAGCGGAGTTTAAATGCGCAATGAGTTGACATTTTCATAAAAAAATGCTATGATAAGAGGTGTATTGATAATTATTTACCGAAGTCAACACCGTATAACAGCCGACTGCTGCCCCTTTATTAACTGCGATGGGAATGCGGTTTATACATCATTAACAAGGCGTGCAGTCAAGAGCCGGAGATACTGTACGGTATTGCTATAAAAATCAAAAGAATAAAAGAGGACAACTTATGAAAAAACCGATTCGATTTTACATCTCCATAGCAGGAGCCAAGATACTTATAAAGCTTATGCGTCTTTTAAAACGCAATGCCACCAATCTTCCCGGTGAGATAATGCTCATATTCTATCCGAAGCTGCTGCATCATTTCGATATGCCGAAAAACGTGATCGCAGTAACGGGTACCAACGGCAAGACTACAGTTTCCAACATGATAAATAACATACTTCGTTCCAACGGTGCGGATACCATTAATAACAGCTTCGGAGGCAACGTTGATACAGGTATCGCCTCCCTCCTTCTTGACCACTGTACTATGAAGGGCGGCTTCAAAAAGGACACTATGGTACTGGAGGTGGACGAAAGAAGTGCTGCCAGAGTATTGCCCTATGTCAGACCCGACTGGCTGGTGTGTACAAATTTGCAGAGGGATTCTCTGAAAAGAAATGCACACACTGAGTTTATATTCAATATACTGAATGCCAATATACCGGATAAGACAAAGCTGATCCTTAACGGCGATGATCTTATAAGCAGCAGATTAGCCCCCGAAAATCCCCGTACCCATTTCGGCATTGCACAGCTTCCCGATGAAAAGCCCACCCTTGACAATATAATCTGTGATATAGTAAGCTGTCCCAAATGCGGCAGCAAGCTAAGCTACTCCTTCAGGCATTATAACCACATAGGACAGGCAAAATGCAGTAACAGCAGCTGTGATTTCGGCTCTCCTCAGGTGGATTTCCGGGTGGTAAGAACGGAAAACGGCGAGGCAGTAATAATGCATAACGGCAAGGAAGAACGCTATAAGCTGCCTAATAATCGTATTACGGATCTGTACAATACCTGTGCGGCAGTGACCTTTGCAAGGAGCTACGGTCTTTCCTATGAGCAGGTGCAAAGCTCCATGTCGGAGGTCAAGGTCGTAAGATCACGCTATGACAGCTTTAATGCCGCAGGGAAGGAGGTCATAATATCCCTTGCCAAGGGTCAGAACCCTGTGGCTTGTTCGGGAGTATGTGACTTTGTAAGACGTGAATCCGGAAATAAGGCAGTCATTATGATACTGGAGGATCTGTATGACGGCAAGCGTACTTCTGAAAATATCGCCTGGATATACGAGACCGACTTTGAATTTTTAAAGGGCGATGACATAAAACAGATAATAGTCGGAGGCAAAAGAGCCGATGACTATATGGTAAGACTGCTGCTGGCAGGAGTTGACAAGAGCAGGATAACCTGCTGCCGTTACGAGACCGATACGGTGAAGCATCTGAAGACCGATGGAATAGACAAGATAATGATAATGTACGATCTGTTCAATGTGGAATCCCTGAACAGTATAAAGGCACAGCTGAAAGCACTTGACAGCAAGGAGGGAGAGGTAAAATGAGTATAGTTATAGAGGAGCTTTTTCCCGAGGTGTGCAGTCTTTTCGGTGACGGTGCAAACATGAAGTATTTAAGGCAGTGTCTTCCCGAAGCCCGTTTTGAGCAGACTGCTTTGAATGACCGTCCCTTCTTTGCGGATAACCATGTTGATATGATATATATGGGACCTATGACCGAGAATACACAGCTTCAGGTGATAAAACGGCTAAAGCCCTTCCGTGACAGGATAGAGGAGCTTATACAGAAAGGTACAGTGTTCCTTATGACAGGAAACGCCCATGAGGTCTTTGGAAAAAGGATAACCGACAAGGACGGTACAGTTACGGAATGTCTGGGCATAAACGATTTTACCGCAAAAAGAGATATGATGAACCGTTTCTCGGGACTTGTACTGGGAAACTATGAGGATATAGAGATAGCCGCCTTCAGGGCGCAGTTTACCAAAGGATATCCGGGAGAAGGTCTTGTACCCTTTGTTAAAATGACCAAGGGCGTACCTATGAATGATGATGAATTCACAGAGGGCTATACACGGAACAGCTTTTACGGCACATATCTTTTGGGTCCCCTCCTGATACTCAACCCCTATTTTACAAAAAAGCTTATCAAAAAGCTGTGCGGACAGGACAGAAAGCTTGCCTTTGAGGAAGAAGTCATCAAGGCATACAACACCCGTATTGCAGATTTCAAGGATAAAAAGGTGGGCATCCATTAAGGCAACACCGCACAAAAACCGCTTGGAAGCTTTGTTCGGGTGCGGTGCTGCCTTAAAGCAGCTTGCTTACAGCCAGTATCATAAGAAATGCTCCCGATATCCAGGACATATCCCGTCCTTTGCGGTTTATGCGGCTGCCTAAAATACTCCCCAGATATATCGACAGCATACAAAGGGTAAAGCTCAGAAGCGTCAGTCGCAGGATATTTATTTCCCATAAGCCCGCACCGATACCGCCGGATACAGAATCCACAGAAAGTGCGGCAGCAAGGGAAAGGGACTCTCCGGGGGAAAGGGTCTTGGAGCGGTCAAGGTCAGCCTGAGTTTCGTCTATGTAAACCCGTATGACAAAGCCTATATCCAGAAAGCGGAAGGACAGCCTGCCGCTTCCCCTATGCTTTTTCAGCAATGATTTCAAGCCTTTTTGAAAAAGCTGCAATGCGCCTATCAGAAACAGAATGATGCTGCTAAGGACTATACATATTTCCCCGGTAATATATCCCCCGAGGATATGGGACAGGCTTACCGACAGAGTCAGTATCAGCGTACTTACCACGGAAAGTATAACGCCTGACACAAACGGTATCTTAATGCCTCCGCTGCCATAGGACAGGGATGCTAAAAAAGTATCGGTAACGGTGGCAAGTACAAGCAGAATATCAGATAACAAGTATTATCCCTCCTTTGTGCAGGTGATGATCACTTTTATTATATTACCGTATAACAGAAAGAGTGACAAAATGTCTGAAACTGAAGAATATTTTGACGGAACAAGGGAGCTTACTCTCCTGGACCGGGTGGATTCCACCAACAACTACGCCAAAGAACTGGCTGTCAGAGGGGCACCCCACGGCAGTGTAGTTATCGCCGGCTCCCAGACAGCAGGCAAAGGCAGACTGGGACGGCGTTTCATTTCCCCGAAGGGTACGGGGCTGTATATGACCATGATAGTACGCCCTCAATGTGCCGCAGAAAAGCTTACCCTTCTGACTCCTATGGCTGCGGTGGCAGTATCGGGAGCTATCGACAGTATCTGCGGAGTTGAGACCGGTATAAAATGGGTGAATGACGTATATCTCAATGGCAGAAAGCTGTGCGGTATACTGACAGAAGGTGCCCTTACAGGCGATAGAATAAGCTACGCCCTTATAGGCATCGGCGTTAATGTAGGCAGCATAAAAGGGCTTATGCCGCCGGACGTAGCCCCCTTAGTAACATCAATCGAGGATGAAACAGGGAAAAAATACCCTATTGGTGCTTTAGCCAGGGAAATAGCGGACAGAACAGACAGACTTATATCCCGTCTTGAAAGCGGAGAGTTTATGACCGAATACAAAAATAAGTCCTGCATACTGGGCAGGCAGGTAACGGTCACCAAATATTCACCCCCCAGAATGGGAGTGGCAATAGATATAGCCGAAAACGGCGGACTTGTAGTAAAATATCCTGACGGTATCACAGAAACAGTGATGTCGGGGGAAGCAAATATACCGAAAGGAAAATGATGTTAAAATGAACAGCACAGAAAAAAAGGAATATAAAGGCACTGAAATAGTGGAAATGAAAGCAGGCGGATACACTGCATATATTGCATATAAGCTTGGCTCAAATGTAATGAGACTTCATGATGATAAAGCCGGGATAGAGTTTTTCCGCTTCAAGGAAGAAAATGATGCATCTGTTATCAAAAATTCTCCGGAGGTATGGGGACTTCCCTCACTCTACCTGCCCAACAGATTTGCAGACGGAGTGCTCAGGACCAGCGACAGTGAATATCATCTGCCTGTAAACGAAAAGGCACCCTTTAACAATCACATTCATGGCTTTTTACAGAAAAGAGAGCATGAGCTGGTGGAGCACTATTCCGATAACAACTGTGCAGTGGTAAAAACAGCCTACAGATATGATGAAAATGATGAGTTCTTTCAGTATCTGCCCATAAAATTTCTTGCTGAATTCACCTTCACCCTGTCAGAATGCGGCTTTGAGCAAAAGGTGACATTCACCAATCTTTCCAATAAGATGATGCCCTTGTCCTTTGCTACACATACAGCTATGAACGCCCCCTTTGTTGACGGCGGAAAGCAGGAGGATATACGTCTTTTCGTACCTGTACAGAAAAGATGCAGACTCAACAGCAGATGCCTTCCCCAGGGTGAACCCGTTGACCTTGAGGGCACCGATCTTGAATACCTTAACGAGGGCAGACAGGCTGTTTTGCAGAATGTTGACAATGAAATGTATGTTACCGGCACACAGAAGCTGGAGGGACAGGACTTCCACGGTGTTATTGCCAGGGACACAGCCACCGGTAAGGGAATAGCCTATGAGGTCTCAGATGAATACAAATTCTGGATAATCTGGAATGATAAGGGCTTTAACGGCTATTTCTGCCCGGAGCCTATGACAGCTATGATAGATGCTCCCAATATAACAGATAAAATGAGCTGTGATACCGGCTACATGGAAATAAAGCCGCAGCAGTCCGTGGATCTCCATCAACGCTTTTTCACTATCGG
>CACZQG010000201.1 GCA_902783235.1 uncultured Ruminococcus sp. | reverse complement strand
TTTTTGAAAAAAATTATTGACATACAAAGGATAATACTGTATAATTGTAGGTAATGGGAAAGGAGCGGTCATATATGAGTATACCCAAAGATCCGGTCATACTTTTAAGCTATATAAATACGCTTTTAAGGGATAAGTATGATGATCTTGAAAAGCTGTGTGATGATCTGGAGCTTGACAGCATTGAGCTTGCTGCCAGACTGGGCACAATCGGCTACAGCTACAATGAAAAGCAAAATCAATTCAAATAGCAGGAGGTAATTATGCTGAAAAAAATACTGGCTTGTGCCCTGTCAGCAGTCATCGCCGCAGGATCAATGATTTCCTTTACGGCGTCAGCCCTGGAGACAGAAGAACAAGAAGAAACAAAGGTCATGACTATAGATGACTACTATCCGGATATGACCTACAGCGACTATGTTACAGGCAGCGGTTTTTCTGTATTGGATCTTATCAGGGTCAAAAGAAGTCTTGCCGCACAGGACGGTGAGTATTCTGCCGACTGTATGAATTTTATCCGTGATTTTCTTTTGAATATAACAGACGGAAGAGTTAAAAATGCTGTAAAAGTCGCTGTTATATTTGAAACAGACGGATGCTCTCCTGAAAGCTACGGTGATAACGCCAAGCTCATAAACACAAAGCTTTGCTATCCCGGCGGCAAGATCAGTATGCCCTACTGCGGACTCCAAAGAGAAGGCAGCAGTCACAACGGCTGGGACTATGAGGGTGTTACATACAAACAGGGGATGGATTTTATAGTTCCGGATCACAATGTTACATTTACTCCTCACTGGTTCAACTACCATAAGCTCACTTATCTTGCCGGAGACTACGAGGGAATACTGGGAAGCACCATGTCAACTGTACAGGTGACTGAAGGTACTTATTTTGATCTTGCGGACAAGTCTCGTTTCTCACGCAAGGGCTACACTATTGTAGGCTGGGAATGCTCTCTTGACGGAAAGATATACGGTCCCTATGAACGTTATCTCATACCCGAGGAGGATATCACCTTTACTGCTGTATGGGAGCCTGCTACTGTTGATATCAGCATTTCTGCAAATAACGGAAATCCTCTGGAGAAAATAGCTGACACAGGCAAGACAGGTGAACAATATGTACTTCCCGAATGCACATTCACTAACGGAGACAAAACCTTTGCAGGCTGGAGCTACAATGATACTGTTTATCAGCCCGGCGAAAGCTTTGAGGTACCTGCCCTCATGAAGGGATCCAGGGTAGTTGTCATTGCTTTATGGAACTAAACAAAGGATATATAGGATATATACTTTTATAAAAAAATCTGACCGACTTAACGGTCAGATTTTTTTTGCAGTAATTAACAGGGATCTATTCCCTTTATTTATTATTTATGATACTTGCCGCCGGATGAGATATTCAGTGCCCTGTATATCTGCTCCAAAAGCATCACTCTTGCCAGCTGATGAGGAAATGTCATCTCGGACATGGAAAGCTTAAAATCAGCTTTGGATTTGATGCTGTCAGCCAGACCAAAGGAGCTTCCTATTATAAAGCTTACTGTACTTTGACCGCTTAATGGTATTTCCTCAAGCTTTTTTGACAGCTTCATGCTGGTAAGCTGTCTGCCTTCAATACACATGGGTATAATATATCCGGACATAGCCTTTTGTATGCACTCGGCTTCTATACTCAAAGCTTTTTCTATTTCCTTACGTGAGGGATCATCGGGGAGCCGGCTTTCGGCAAGCTCTATGACGTTTATATCCGCAAACCTGCTTATGCGCTTTATATATTCATCGCAGGCATCACGAAGATATTTTTCCTTTAGCTTTCCCACAACTATGATCTTGACATTAAGCATCAGAACACCACCATTTTTCCGCTTGTCTCCACAGGAGCGACCTCCATTATGTAATCTCTGTTACGGGCAAATCCCGATAAGCCCTGTTCCACTGTTTTATCCGCAGTATAGGGTGTGTTATTTTCCTGACTGAGATGCCCCAGTATCAGCCTTGTTGTACCGCCTCTGATAAGCTCTGCCGCCTCTTTTGCACAGGTGACATTGGAGAGATGTCCATGATCCGAAAGGATCCTTTCCTTTAAATAAAAAGGATAGGGTCCTTTTTTTAACAGTTCAACATCATGATTTGCTTCCAGCAGCACCAGTTCACATCCCAGCAGTGCATTATGAACAGTGTCTGTGATATGTCCCAGATCAGTGCATACAGCGCAGGATTTTCCATCGGGAGTTTTTATTCTGTATCCGCAGCTTCTCACCGTATCATGAGGCGTATCAAAGCATTCTATTTCCATATCGGCAGCACAGGCGGTATCGTCCAGTTCAAAAACCTGAGAATTGGATGAGATCAGCCCCTTTTCCAGCAGCTCCTCCAGCGTTTCCCTTTGCCCGAAAACAGGTATACCCGTATTTTTAGTCAGCACTTTAAGACCGCTTACATGATCCGAATGGCTGTGGGTTATAAACACCGCCTGTATGGCAGTCAAAGGTATATTGCTTTTGGAAAGTGCCTGACAGGTCCTTCTGAAAGATGCCCCGGCATCTATAAGTATCCCACCGCCTCCTGTACCTATATAGGTAGAATTGGCTTTACTTGAACTAAACAAAGGGTAGATACGTGCCATTTATTTAATAGTCCTTTCCGTTATATACACTTTTTAATAATGACCGGTTTCTATTATATCTGCTCTTCGAGCTTATAACTGCCGAACGCATGAGAGTATGAGCGAAACAGAATTTAATTCACGCTTTATAGCTGCTCTTCGAGCTTATAACTGCCGAACGCATGAAAGTATGAGCGAAACTAAAAGTCTTTGCCAAGCTTTCTTCAGAAAGCGGGAAAGCGGGAATCAATAGTCCAATATATGACCCATCTTTTCCTGTTTGGTTTTAAGATAGAATTCATCGTACTCTGTTGCCTGCATCTGTATAGGCACACGTTCCTTTATTTCCAGACCGAACTCATGAAGTCCTTCGATTTTGAGGGGATTATTGGTAAGAAGCCGCAGGGATCTGGCTCCCAGATCACGAAGTATCTGTGCGCCTATGTAGTATTCACGCAGATCCTCGTCAAAGCCCAGGGCAATATTAGCTTCAACCGTATCCATGCCCTGATCCTGCAAAGCATAGGCTTTCAGCTTGTTTATAAGACCGATGCCCCGTCCTTCCTGACGAAGATACAGCATTATACCTCTGCCCTCTTTTTCAATAGCAGTCATAGCGGCTGCAAACTGCTGTCCGCAGTCACACTTTACAGAGCCGAAGGCATCACCTGTCAGGCATTCGGAATGTACACGGCAGAGGATGTCCTCACCATCACCTATATTGCCCTTGACAAGTGCAACATGGTGTTCTCCGTTAAGCTTGTTTACATATCCGTAAGCTACAAAGTTTCCGTATTTAGTAGGCATTTTAGTAACAGCGGCACACTCCACCAGCTCATCATGTACCTTTCGATACTGCTGCAGCGACTTTATAGTGATCATTTTCAGATCAAAACGCTTGGCAAGCTCAAAAAGCTCGGGAGTTCTCATCATGGTGCCGTCATCACGCATTATCTCACAGCAAAGTCCGCAGGGCTTTAGTCCTGCCAGCTTCAAAAGATCAACTGTAGCTTCCGTATGACCGTTTCTTTCCAGTACACCGTTCTTGCGTGCCAGCAAAGGGAACATATGTCCCGGACGGCGGAAATCCTCGGGTCTGGCATTTTCGTCCACGCAGGCAAGTGCTGTTGCAGATCTTTCAGCAGCGGATATGCCCGTGGTGGTAGAAACATGATCTATAGATACTGTAAAAGCTGTTTCATGATTATCCGTATTGTCATCTACCATCTGAGGCAGACGCAGCTTTTTTATATACTCATAGCTCATGGGCATACAGATAAGTCCCTTGCCGTGCATAGCCATGAAGTTCACATTCTCCGTTGTGGCAAACTCGGCAGCGCATATAAAATCGCCCTCGTTCTCCCTGTCCTCGTCATCGGTGACAAGGATCAGCCGTCCCTGACGAAGCTCCTCAAGTGCTTCATCTATGGTGCAAAAATCTGACATATTTCTCTCCTTTTTGATTTGTTACAATAATTGCCTTAAAAAGCGAAGCAGGATATACCGGCTTAAGGCAATACCGCACGAAGATTGTGCGTCAGATGCGAAGTCAGATTTTTCGTTAGATTGTACAAAATCGATGCGGGCATACTAGCGTATGTCAAAGAGATTTTGTGCAAGATAACGGAAAATCTGCAAGCAGATGACGTGCAAAGCTTCCAAGCGGTCTTTGTGCGGTGTTGTCTACAGTAAACGTCAAAAATCAAAGCCGTAAGGACTTTGATTTTTGTTTTTCATTTTAAAGATACTTTAGACAACACCGCATAAAGATCACCTGACGATTATGCATATCTGATGCGCCGCCCAAAAGCCGGGTAAGGCATCCGCAGCATGGTCAC
>CACZQG010000200.1 GCA_902783235.1 uncultured Ruminococcus sp. | reverse complement strand
ATGCTGGCGTATTTCAAGCCTTTCCGACGCAGAAGTTCAGTATTTAGACAAGCAGAAAATTCAAGATTTAGTTGGGGGATCAATATTACTCTGACTGCACCATAAAGGTCGGTAATGCTTTTCTCTGTCATAATGTAAAACCCTTAAACCTTTTCCTTATGCAAAATCGCCAAATTTATCATAATTCACTGTAAAATCCTTGACCTTTTCCGATAATTATGTTATAATATAACAGCAGTAGTGAAAATATTACATTTTTACTACAATTTCCATGAAAGGGTTGACAAGTCATGCAAAACCGTGTTACAATTTTCACAGCACAGCACAGCACAGCACAGCACAGCACAGCACAGCACAGCACAGCACAGCACAGCACAGCACAGTTAAGGTAAACTGCGCTCTTTTGTCATACCCAAAATACAATCACATATGCATAAATACGCACTTTCGGGCGGTTTGAAAAGACCGTCCGGGGGTGCGTTTTTGTTTTCCAAAAATTTTAGAAAACGGAGGTTTTTAGATAATGAAAACAAAGAAATTTAAAAGAATTATCGGGGCTGTCACGGCGACGATTTTGTCCCTGTCGGCTGTTGGTTTCAGTGGTGAGCTGTTTAAGTATGATGATAATTGGTATGATCTGACGGTTAGTGCGGAAGGCACTATGGTAGGTCAAGTAGTTAAAACGCCCGGTCGAGGTTCAAATACAACAATGACTTTCTCCGGAGCAAGTGCGAGTAACCCTATTTATGTTAGAATCCTTAATAACGACATAACCTTAACATCTGAAGAGGTAACCTACTCTCATACCACTGATGGTTCTAATGATATATTAAATTTTGCTGGAACTCAAATTTATAAAGGTGACTGGGCGGTTCCCGGAGGTTTTAGGATATCAGGAGGCAGTGGTACATCAAGTGATAGATATATCTTCACTCAAATTAACTTTCACGGTGAAAGTGTGGAATTTTCATCTGTAATTCAATACGATTATATCAACGATGTTGAAGTAACAGCAAAGACAGATAGTAGCATTACACTTACAAATACATCCGGAGAGAATAAATATATAGGCGATAATGAATCCACGGTTAGCAATACTATTATTAATAATAATAGCAGTATTACATTAGATAATTTAACTTCTTCATCCACGATATATGTAAAAAACATACCAGCTAAGTTACATATATACAACGGCACCACTGTTGAGTCTGATATAAATTATAATATAGGTTCCGAATTAAATATAAGTCCTGATAATATTAAAAAAGTTGAAGCTCTGGTCGAAATGAATGAAATACCCAATGACGGTTGGGGACAGATAGCAGTTGGACATGGTGGCGGTGACAGTGAAAAAGCGTTTAGATTGATAGATAATACGCCCGGTGTAAAAATATATACATTACAGGGCAATGGTAGTGATGCTCTTGATAATATTGCAACCTATGCAATTGTTCAGATCAAAGGTGAAGCAAGGCTGTTAGCTATAAAGGTGGAATTCACTGATACAAGTACTAATACAAGTTCAGAAATTACAGAAGGAAACTGGTCTATACCCGAATACACCGCCCCCAAAGCCAAAACCGACCTTCATGAAAACGGTCAGGATCAGGAGCTTGTAACAGCGGATACGACAAGCGGTTTGACATTTGAATACAGCACGGATGATAAAAGTACATGGAAATCCTCTGCTACAGGAAAAGAAGTGGGCGATTATAATGTATATTACCGTGTAAAAAAGAATAATGGTGCTTGGTTTGTATCTAATTACCCCATAGCAGTTTCTATAGGCAAGAGACCCAGCTCCGTTGCATACAACACAATTGAGCAGCCCCCCTTCACCTTCCACAACTACTACGATGACTACGTTGAAGTTTACGAATGTGACGTGAACGCTGAAAAAGTTGAGATACCAAGTGAGGTCGAGGGTGACAGCAAAACAGTCCCCGTGACAAGGATCGGGGAAAACGCATTCAACTCCTGCAAATCCCTTACAGAAGTAAAGATCCCCGACAGCATAACGGAGATTGGTGCAAACGCATTCTGGGGCTGCACGGCACTTGAAAGCCTCACGATCCCTGCCACCGTCACAAACATAAACAAGACCGCATTCAGCCACTGCACAGCCTTTGGGACAATTTACGGTTACACAGGTTCGGCTGCGGAGGAGTTTGCGAAAGCGAACGGCTACACATTCATAGACCTTGACGCTGTTGAACCGGCAACAGATAACAAGCCCTCAGCTCCAACCAACGTTGCAATTTCCGAGGACGGCACGGTCACATGGGACAATGCTGACAACGCAGCGCAGTACAAGGTATTCAAAAAATACGGCGGAACTGCATATTACAGCGGTTGGGTAACGGACACCAGCTATAAGTTCAAGAATCTGCCCAATCAGGACTACGAGATCTATGTTGCCGCTAAAAATGACTACGGCACTGCATGGAGCGAGCATTTGCAGGTCAAGGTGGAAAACAAACTTGGTACGGTAAACAGTGTGACTGTAAAGGACGGTACTATCTCATGGAATGCCGCACAGGGCGCAGTTGCCTACAAGGTGGGCAAGGTAGTAAACGGCAAGACCTACTACGGCAGCAAGACTACCGATACAAGCTATACATTCAAGTATGTTCCCAAGTCAGATTACAAAGTTTTTGTGGTTGCATTTGATAAGGAAGGAAACAAGACATGGGGAACAAAGGTTGACGTGAAAGTAAATTAAGCGTTTTCATTTTAAAATAAACCCTAAAAGAACACTCCCGATCTTCATTGCGAAGGTCGGGAGTGTTCCTTTTAGGTTTGCCAGAAACGGGCAGTAACCTGTGGGGTGGAGGTTGGCTGCACGCTTTGAGGTGGGAAATGTTAGCTAAGAAAATTTGTGTTTCTGTCCGAATACCTGAACGTACTTGTTTTTTAGTCAAATACCTGAACGTACTTATTTTTCAAGTCAAATCAAAGATTTGGTGAAATGCTGGCATATTGTCAGGCTTTCTGACGCAGAGAAATTTTCTGTCGGGCAAGTATTGTTGGCAATGTTTAATTTTTGGGAAACAATACTACCCGTGAATTATTCTTGTCATTTCAAAACAGAAACAGCATCGCTTATGGTCTTTTCCAGTGCTTCTCTGCCGTATTTATCTACTTCTGATTTATTTTTCTCACCGTGAGTAAGACATCCTGCGCCGCCGATGCATCCGCCTACACACGCCATGCCTTCAATGAAATTGAAATCACTCAGGTTTTTACTCTTTTTTATGAGAGCCGCCTTGCACTGCACTATACCGTCACATGATACAGCTTTAAGCTCAAATTCCGTTTCATTATGCTCCTTGAGAGCCTGCGCAACCGCATCTGCAAGACCGCCCACACGGGCAAATATCCTTCCAAAATAGGACGCATTGTCAAGAACGCCTTCGGAAAGTGTTGTTATATCTATATCCTTTGAATCGAACAGTGCCTGCAGCTCCTCAAATGTCATTGCTACATCCACATAAGGCCTTACTTTTTCTTTCTGAACCTCTGCTTTCTTAGCTGTACATGGTCCGATAAATACCACCTTACAGCCCTGTTCGTGTTCTTTAAGGTATCGGCCGATCGCTGCCATAGGTGATAGATTATGAGATATAAGAGGCACCATATCAGGGTGATTTTTCTCAATATAGCTTACAAATGCCGGGCAGCATGAGCTTGTCAGGAAGCCCTTTTCCACAAGCTCACGGCTTTCGGCATCAGCTACCATGTCAGCTCCCAGTGCAGCTTCTACAACTGTATGAAAGCCCAGCTCTTTAAGTCCCGTTATAACCTGTCCGAGCTTTGCATACCTGAACTGGCTTGAAATAGAGGGAGCTACAACGGCATAGACCTTGTATTTTTTGTTTTCCTCGCTCTTTTTTATAATGTCGATAACGTCCAGCATATAGGACTTATCCATAAATGCGCCAAACGGACATTGATAAACACAGGCACCGCAGGAAATACATTTATCGTTATCTATGGCGGCAGCTTTGCTCTCATTCATGCTGATGGCCTTGATCTTACAGGCATTTTCACAGGGGCGTTTTCTGCTGATAATAGCAGTATAGGGGCAAACTCTGGAGCAAGCTCCGCATTCACGGCACTTTGTCTTGTCGATATGTGCCACATGATCCTGATCGAAGGAAATAGCTCCGAATCTACAGGCATCCTCGCACCTGTGGGCAAGACAGCCACGGCAGGCGTTAGTCACCTCATATCCGCCCATAGGACATTCGTCGCAGGCAGTTTCGATGACCTCGATTATGTTTGGGTTTTCCTTGTTACCACCCATTGCAAGCTTTACCCGCTCACCGAGTATTGCTCTTTCCTTGTAAACGCAGCAGCGCATAGTGGGAGTCTTTCCGGGAACTATGGTCTTTGGTATATCAAGAACATTTTCAAGAAGCTGATCGTTCCATGCAAGCCTTGCGACTTCACGGAGAACTTTATATTTAAGATGCTGTACTTTGGTATCAAACTTTTGCATGATTTCTCCTCTCAAAAATAACTTACTTTTATACGCTTTCCCATTTGTTTGAGGCATGATGAGAGCTCTTCTACCAGATTCATTTTGATATTGAAAGTTATTGGCAGATCAGGATTCTGATGTGCGGGGTTAACGGCTCTTCCAACGTAAAAGTTTATATCCGTAGCTTCCTCGAAAAGAAGACGGCATATAAGGGACGCACCATCCCTTTTAAAGCTCCATGTCTCATAGAATTCATTTTTATCCAGAACATCACGGGCGTATTCTATGACCTTGTTTATGGTGATAACACCTTCTGTCACTAAATCTACACCCTCTATTTCAGCTATGGGTGGAATCTCTCCACTTTCAAAGCAGAGACTCGCCCTTACAGGCTTACCCAGGTATGCTGCGGCAATGGAAGAGGTAGTTCCGCCGCAGACAATATGCTTACCCTCTTTTGAAAAGAAGAGGGACATCATTCTGTTGCAGTCATCACGGTTTCGTGGAGGACCGAAAAGTATGTTTACAGGCTCACGTCTGCGTATCTTTATTACACAGGCTGTTGCATCATCACCCGGTTTATGACCGTACTCCTTATCGCACTGATCCACGAGCATAGTGGCAAGAGTTTTAGCAGTATATCCCGCAACAGATATCCCCTTCATGAATTCTGCTATATCATCCCATTTCCAGCCGAAATTGAAAGCCAGACCGATACCTGCATGGGGACATCCGTCGCTCATTGCGACCAAAATATCATTTTCACGGAGGGATATGATAGATTTCAGCACATTTTTTCCGTCAATATTCAGTTCCTGCTTGGGATAATCGTATATTTCGTTATCACGCAGGAAGATCACATCAGGGTTGTCATACTGGATTATCTCAACAGTTTTGTTGTCGATAAGGTGCAGTATAGTAAAGGTGGAATAAGCAACACCTCTCACGGAGCAAATGGGCAGCGTTGCGGCAATGGTGGACACGCAGTCCTCAAGCTTTAGTCCCTCTGCCATCATAGTAGAGATTATCTTGGAAGTGAGTGTGGAAAGAATACTCGCCTTAACTCCGCTTCCAAGTCCGTCCGCAAGAACTATCACCGTTGAGTTCTCATCCTGCTCAATTATGTCAACATGATCTCCGCAAAGCTGTTCACCAAAGTGATTGATACTCTTGTAGCCTATATCAGCACACAGATTATTCATTGCCTATCGACTCCTTTAGCTTAGTGAGAGCAATTTTAGTCTCTGCGGCAGTTTCACCCAGCAGTGAGGCTATCTCCTGGACTATCCTCATCTGCTTGTCAACCACCTTGTCGGCTATCTCAACAGTCTGACGACTTATATTTTCTTTTTTCTCACGCTGTGTCTCCTCCTCGGTAACATCACGTAGGATGCCGACGATAAGCTTATACTCCCTGTCATAGATGATAGTCTTTTCAACATATTTTCCATATTCTGCCAGGTACTCATGCTTACCATGAAGGGCAGCTCCATTTGAAAGTACCGCCAGGAAATCCTTCGGATCGAGAACTCTTACCACCTGATCTCCAAGTATATCCGACGGAGTGCGGAGATTCATTATTTTAAGTGCAGCCTTATTTATCTGCTGTACCTCCAGCTTTTCATTCAGGACTATAAGTCCGTTGGGCGTGTTGCGTGAGATTATATCGGACAGGTTTTCCGCTTTTTCCTTCAGGAAGGGCAGACACATGGATATTTCCGCCTTGCCGCGCAAAATAGCTATAGCTTTTTCACGACAGGTATTGTAGCCGCATGAACCGCAGTTAAGCTCGTCCGATGGCTTTGTTTTGCCCATTTGATGAAGCGTTTCACGAATCTCTGACTCACTGGGGTCAGAGGACTTCTGTCTTATTATTTCAAAGGGCTTGTGAAGCTGTGTACTGTCAGGCTGATCCACAGGAAAATCATTGCTTCCTGCATAATTTATAACGGAAATGCGGTCTTTTATGGGAGAACGGTGGAATTTTTCCATTACAGGTCCTCCCACACAGCTTCCCGTACAAGCAGACATTTCTATAAAACAGTTATGCAGATTACCGTTTTCGATCTCCTTCAGAGAGGCTATACAGTTTTCTATTCCATCCACAGCTATATAGTTGAACCGTGGAACGTTCAGCTCCATAGTTTTGAGTATCCCTCCGGTAACAGGAAAAAAACGTGCCTTACTGTTTCCATTGCTGTCCGGCTTCGCCTCAGGGATCACATTCTCGGCCTTGAACCAGTTTGTCAGCTCATCAAAAGTAAGTACCGCATCCACGAAGCCCTCGTAGTGCTCAGCTTCATCCTTTTTGGCAACGCATGGACCTATAAATACGGTTTTAGCATTTGGAATACGCTCCTTTATACTTTTACAGTGTGCCTGCATGGGTGACAGCACATCCGCCAGGTACGGCAGCAGCTTGGGAAAATGTTTCTGTATAAGAAGATTGACCGAGTGACAGCAGGAGGTTATAATAATGTCACGTTCTTCCTCACGGCATATACGGTCATATTCACGTTTTATGATAGTGGCTCCAATGGCTGTTTCTTCCACATCATAAAATCCCAGCTCTTTTATGGCTTTTCTCATGGCGTCTATGCCTACACCGTCATAATTTGCAATAAAAGAAGGAGCAAGACTTACTACAACAGGGTCTCCGCTCTGAAGAAGCACCTTTACCTTTTCCGTCTCATCAACTATCTGTTTAGCGTTCTGGGGACAGACAACGAAGCATTGACCGCACATAACGCATTCGTTTCCGATTATATAAGCCTGATTCCCGGAAAAACGAATTGATTTCACAGGACAATGGCGAATGCACTTATAGCAGTTTTTGCAGTTGGATTTTTTTAGTGTCAGACACTCCATTTATCTCTCCCTTTCTTTTTTCAGGACATCAAGTACATTTTCACGGAAAAAATCACTGAAATTTTCGGGCGTGATGCCTGTATGAACATCATCATCCACTGAAACGGTAACACCAATACGGTTGCATTTGCCTGTACAGAAGCTTCCCGCTAAGGTTATCTCATTTTCCAGTTTATGTTCCTCTATCGCTTTTCCGAAAAGTCCGACTATCTTTTCCGAGCCCTTCAGGTGACATGAAGAACCTACGCATATCTGAACTATCATATCAGTTCACCCCGGAGCGTATGTTTTCTTCAAAGAATTCCTTTACATTTTCGGGAGTAACCGAGAAGAATTCATCATCCACCGTAACACAGACACCCTGCTGGCATTTTCCCATGCAGAATGTTCCCGAAAGCTCTGCCTTATCTCCCAGATCGTTTTCGTTTATAAGGTACTGGAGCTGTTCAACCACTTGTCGTGAGCCTTTTATATGGCAGGAAGAGCCGATACACACAGTTACTTTCATATAGTCAACCTCCTTATTCGTAATCCACAACATTGATCCATGTGTGGAGGAACTCCTGCTCCTTTTCATTTCCCTTTACCGTCTGCGAGGCGGCAACTATCGGCATCCATTTCTGCACATACTGTTTTGCAGTATTGCTCTTTTTACAGAACAGCTCTAAGTATTTCTCAGCAGCATCAATGTCTCCCGAAAGCCAGAAAAGCAGATACGTTCTTGCGGCATCAGCTGAGGCATTGCCCTGTGTTGCGTGTGACCAGTCCAGGATATAGGGAGTCCCCTCAGGTGTGACTATTATATTTGAAGGATTAAAGTCACCATGACACACCTTGTTATGCTTGGGCATACTTTCCAGACGTGTGTGAAGATCATAGCGGACAGTAGCTGACAAGTCAGTTTCGCATATCTTTCTGTTCATCTTGTCTTTGAGCTTGTTAAGCCCTGCACAGGTCTTTTCGTGCATTGAAAGCTGCAGATCAACGAACATTTCAAGGTATTCATCTTTCTTATCAGGATCTTCGGAAATAAGCATAGCAAGGGTCTTGCCATTTATGTATTCAGAAACGATAGTCCACTTGCCCTCTGTCATGGTAACTTCCAGTATTTTTGGAATGTTAAGTCCTGTTTCCTCAACACGAGCCTGATTGAGAGCCTCGTTCAGTACATCAGCCTTTGAGTAGCTTTTGTCAAAAACCTTGTACACCTTATCGCCGTCACGGTAAACGGTCTTATTGTTTCTTACTGCTATAATTCTGTCCAGATTCATAACGACACCTCCTTAGTGCAATGCTTCAGCCGATCTTGTCTTGTAATATGCCTTTTTAAAATTGTGTTCATCCTCTGCCGCAGGGATATCTGCGACCGTCGGCTTGTTTTCTTCTGTGAAGTGCTTTTCCCCGTAGTAAGCGTTCAGGTACATCTGCTTTATCTCGCTCATGAGAGGATAACGCGGGTTAGCACCTGTACACTGGTCATCGAATGCCTGTTCCACCATATCGTCAAGCCGTGCAAGGAAATCGGCTTCATCAGGAACATAATCCTTGATTGCAGGCTTGATACCCACCTTAACTTTAAGCTCATTGACTGCATCAATAAGATTTTGGAGCTTTTCCTTATCATTGCTGCCGCCAAGCTGCAATTCATCAGCAACCATTGCATAACGGGCAAGTGTATGAGGATGATCGTACTGTGAGAATGTTCCCATTTTAGCAGGTGCTTCCTCAGCGTTGAATCTAAGTACCTCTTCAAGCATGAGGGCATTTGCCACACCGTGAGGAATATGATGGAATGCACCCAGCTTATGAGCCATGGAATGACAGACACCAAGAAATGCATTTGCAAATGCCATACCTGCCATTGTAGCGGCGTTAGCCATTTTTTCACGGGCTTCAACATCATTCTGTCCATTATCGTATGCACGGGGCAGATATTCAAATATTGTCTGGAGTGCCTTTACTGCCAGACCATCTGTATAGTCTGTAGCCATAACGGAAGCGATGGCTTCAAGAGCGTGGGAAACAGCGTCGATACCTGATGCAGCTGTAAGACCCTTGGGAGCACTCATGTGATAGTCCGTATCAACAATAGCCATATTGGGAAGAAGCTGATAGTCGGCAAGAGGATACTTAACACCGGACTGTTCGTCAGTGATAACTGCGAATGGTGTCACCTCAGAGCCAGTACCTGCGGAGGTCGGAATAGCGATGAAATATGCTTTTTCGCCCATTTTAGGGAATGTATATACTCTCTTTCGTATATCTATAAAACGCATAGCCATATCCATGAAGTCAGCTTCGGGATGCTCGTAAAGGACCCACATTATCTTGCCGGCATCCATTGCCGAACCGCCGCCCAGAGCAATGATGCAGTCGGGCTTGAATGAACGCATAAGCTCTGCCCCAGCTTTGGCACAGGCAAGTGTGGGGTCGGGAGCAACATCAAAGAATGTCTCATGAACTATGCCCATTTCATCAAGCTTGTCAGTGATAGGCTTTGTATATCCGTTATTATAAAGGAAGCTGTCGGTAACGATAAAGGCTCTCTTTTTGCCCATAACATTTTTCAGTTCATCCAGCGCAAAAGGCAGACAGCCTTTCTTTATGTATACCTTTTCGGGTGCTCTGAACCACAACATATTTTCCCTTCTTTCAGCTACTGTTTTAATGTTTATAAGATGCTTTACACCTACGTTCTCACTTACGGAATTGCCGCCCCATGAACCGCAGCCCAGCGTGAGTGACGGGGATAGCTTGAAGTTATAAAGATCACCGATACCGCCGTGTGATGATGGGGTATTTACAAGTATACGACAGGTCTTCATGCGGCTTGCAAACTCTTTGAGTTTGTCCTGACCTGTTGTAACGTCAAGATAGATAGATGATGTATGACCGTAACCGCCGTCAGCAATAAGGTGTTCTGCTTTGGAGAAAGCATCCTGAATGTCGTTTGCCTTATACATTGCAAGCACAGGGGAGAGTTTTTCGTGAGCAAACTCTTCACTCAGTTCAACACTTTCCACTTCACCGATGAGGATCTTGGAGCCCTTGGGCACCTCCACACCTGCAAGCTGTGCTATCTTGTAAGCACTCTGCCCAACTATCTTGGCATTGAGTGCGCCGTTGATAAGGATAGTCTTTCTAACCTTTTCGGTTTCGTCGGGCTTTAAGAAATAGCAGCCTCTGTAGCCGAACTCCTTCTTGACTTCCTCGTAAACATCCTTGTGAACTATAACAGACTGCTCGGAAGCACATATCATACCGTTATCAAATGTCTTGGAGTGGATTATTGAGCTTACGGCGAGTATAAGATCTGCTGTATCGTCAATGATAGCAGGGGTGTTTCCTGCACCTACGCCCAGTGCCGGCTTACCGCTTGAATAAGCTGCCTTCACCATTCCGGGACCGCCTGTTGCAAGAATAATGTCTGCTTCCTTCATGACAAGGTTTGTCATGTCAAGGCTGGGAACATCGATCCACTCAATGATGCCTTCCGGTGCTCCTGCCTTCACTGCCGCATCAAGAACTATCTTTGCAGCAGCGATAGTTGAAGCCTTGGCACGGGGGTGGGGTGAGATGATTATAGCATTTCTCGTTTTGAGAGCTATAAGCGTTTTAAAGATTGCGGTAGATGTGGGGTTTGTGGTAGGTATTACCGCAGCTATAACACCGATAGGTTCTGCAACTTTCCTGATACCGCAGGACTTGTCTTCTTCGATAACGCCGCAGGTCTTTGTGTCCTTGTAAGCGTTATAAATGTACTCGGCAGCGTAGTTGTTCTTTATGACCTTGTCTTCTACAACACCCATGCCCGTTTCTTCAACAGCCATTTTGGCAAGGGGGATACGAGCCATATTAGCTGCAACGGCTGCTGCCTTGAAGATGTTGTCTACCTGCTCCTGTGTGTACGAAGCGAACACCTTTTGTGCGGCTCTTACCCTTTCAAGAGTAGCTTCAAGTGCCTCCACGCTGTCTACTTTTTGTCTGTTTTCAGCTCCCATGTTTTACCTCCATAAATCATATTATTTTGTGTCCTTAGGTGTACTGTTTATTAGTTCCACCTGCCTTTGTTAATATTATAACAAACTTTTTGCACTTTGGGAATTGCCGCTTTTTCAATTAGGTATTGCATTTAAAGCCATAGTCATCTGTGATATATTTTTATGATGCTACGACCTGATATTGCTCCTCTAGCTAAACCTTGCCAACAATACCTGCCGGATAGAAAATTTCTCTGCTTTCGTCTTTTGGGCAAGGTTTAATTGGTGAAGCAATAAAAATAACTGATAGTAAGGAAAGCTCTATTCGCTCTCATACTTTACATTTTATGGCAATACTGGTCAAAGATCATGCGGCATTGCCTTAATTACCTGAAAATACTTTTCTTTTAGCTTTTACAAGCTCCTCCACGAACATATTATCAAGCTCGGAAAGAGAGTATTCCTCTTTATGTATCAGAATATCCTTATAACGTTTTTTATTGTCCTGACAGACTATCTGTGCAAGTCCGTAACGTTCCAGAAGATCATCCGGTATGGATGACACCCACATATATGAATCGGGGTTTTTGGATAACAGTTCAAACTGACTCGCTCTTTCAAAGACAAATACACGGCACCCCTTATGGTCGGAGAGTTCATCCTTCTTCACCTCTGAAAACGGAAGCGACGGAACATATGGGTCTGCATAAGCTATTTCAATATAACCGTTAAGATCATCGAAGGATATGTTATCTTTTTTTGTAAGAGGGCTGTCCTTACTCATTATGAGTACATATGAAAACTCCGTGACAAGCTCGCCCACAATTCCCTTCTTCATCATCATTGACTTGTAATAGCTGTCGTGCTGTTCGCTGTAGCGCAATATGCCCAGCTTGTAATCTTCTTTCAGAATATTGTTTATTACCCCGTAGTCATTTGTTTCTTTATAGAATATCTCAGTGTCCGAAGTACGTTCGATGCGTTTGGAAAACTCAGCAAATGCATATGACACATAGGTGATTCTCGGTACGGAAATAGAAAACTGCTTTTTTGCAGTTGTACCCTCCTTGAAGATAGATTCCACGTCATCTACCTGTTTTAGTATCCTTTTGGCGTATTGTATAAAAAGCTCACCGTCGGGAGTGAGAAACATACCCTTAGAGCTGCGTTCAAACAGTATCACCCCAAGATTACATTCCAGCTCCTTGACAGCACGGCTGAGTGCAGGTGCTCCCACTAAAAGCTCGTCGGCAGCTTTATTTAAAGACATGGTTTCGGCTATAACAAGAGCGTATTTCATATGCAAAAGATTCATGATAGTGCTCCTTTTTAAGGCAATACCGCACAAAGATTGTGCGTCAGATTGACCGTCAGATTTTTCGTTAGATTGTACAAAATCTATGCAGGCATACTGGCGTACCCCAAGGGCATTTGTGTTTCAATCCAAATACCTAAACGCACTTGTTTTTCAAGTCAAATCAAAGATTTGATGAAAAACT
>CACZQG010000199.1 GCA_902783235.1 uncultured Ruminococcus sp. | reverse complement strand
TTATAACAGAGGTGATAATATTGTTCAAACGGCTCAGAGAGGACATAGCACTTGTTAAGGAACGTGATCCTGCTGCTAAAAATTCTCTGGAAGTACTGCTGACATATTCCGGACTTAAAGCTGTGCGAAGCTACCGCCATGCTCATTGGTTCCACAAAAAAGGAATGGTGACTATTGCAAGGATAATATCCCAGTTTGCAAGGTTCCGAACAGGGATAGAGATCCACCCCGGAGCTAAAATAGGCAAGGGGCTGTTTATTGACCACGGTATGGGTGTGGTAATAGGTGAAACGGCTGAGATAGGGGACTACTGTCTGCTTTATCAGGGTGTTACTCTGGGAGGTACAGGCAAGGAAAAGGGCAAACGCCATCCTACACTGGGCAACAATGTAATGGTAGGAGCAGGCGCTAAAGTACTGGGTTCATTCAAGATCGGAAATAACGTGCGTATTGCGGCAAATGCAGTAGTGCTGGAGCCTATACCTGATAACTGCACCGCTGCAGGTGTTCCGGCAAGGATAGTACGCAATAATGGTACAAGGGTGTGTAATGACCTGGATCAGGTGCATATCCCCGACCCTGTGTCACAGGAGCTTTGTGCTATGAAGTATGAGATAGTAAAGCTCCATACGCAGATCGAAAAGCTGGAGAGCGAGCTTAAAAAGAAAGAAGACAATAATGAATAAGACAGATTTCCCCTCACCGGGGCTGAGAATATATAAAACCGTGCTGGCAGCTATGATAAGTGCTTTTTTAGGCTATATTACCGGCATACATCCATTTTATACTATGATAGCTGCCATACTTTGTATGCAGTCAAGCACCGAAGCCAGCGTTAAAAAGGGTCTGTCAAGGCTGACAGGCACGGCAATAGGCGGCGTTTTTGCTATATTCATACTGCTGCTTATTGACTTTACGCCTTTAGAGCCGTTTTCGGCGGTATATTATCTTATCATATCATTATGTGTTTTGCCCCTGATATATACAAATGTATTGCTGAACACTCAGGACAGTGCATACATTACCTGTGTTGCATTTCTTAGCATCGTGCTGTCCCATTTCGATACGGATAACCACTATCTTTTTGCACTGCAAAGAATGCTGGAGACAGGGGCAGGCGTTCTGATATCCCTGGGAGTGAATGTGGTAATAAGGAAAAATGATAAATGATCTGTCTATGCCGGGATCAATATTATTTAGGAGGATAAAATGAAGCTTACAAAAAGGATCATATCTGCTGCTGTTTCAGGAATGATGATGATCTCAGCTGTGAATGTCACAGCCTTTGGCAGCTATTATCAGTATGATGAAGAGCAGGAATCAGACGATATGGGAGAGGGAGCCGGTGAAAGGCTTTACGATGAAGGCTCTGAACTGTATTACTTTAAGATAGACAGTAATAATGACGGTATATACAATTATGTACAGATAACATACGACACCGCCTCCGTGGACAATTACAGAGGTATGACTCATCTGACCATACCGGAAACCATTGAGGATCTGCCTGTACTCAGCATTGATGCATGGGCGTTTGCTTATAGCAGTACGCTGTCGGAAATAGATATACCGGACAGCATTTACAATATAGGAAGAAATGCTTTTTACGGTACTCCCTATCTTCAGGGGCTGAGAAACAGATTTGGTATAAAATACGCCGGAAAGACAGCGGTCATTGCCGATAAGAACATCAGTGTCGCTGTCATCAGGGAAGGCATGAAGGGTATTGCAGCAGGTGCTTTTGAAGGGTGCTCAGGGCTTACAAGCGTGGTATTTCCTTATTCCTTATCTTTTATGGGGAATAAGGCGTTCAGTAAATGCACCTCACTTACGGACATAATACTTCCGGAATGTATTTCCTGCATACCCACAGGAGCATTTTCGGAATGTACCTCTCTGGAGGAGATCACTGTTTCCGGATATGTCAAAAGCATAGATAATGAGGCATTTTACGGCTGTACCTCAATGAAGGATATTACTATAAAGAATCCGGAATGTGTGATATACGACAATGCAAATACCATAAGCAGCGGCGATAACGGATTTGAAGGCACGATCCACGGCTATATCGGTTCAACGGCACAGACCTACGCCGAGAAATACGGATACAGATTTGAGGCTATTGATGCCGCTGATGAGCAGGACCGTGTGCCCGGGGCGGTAAAAGGGGATGCAAACGGCGATGGAGTGCTCAATGTCCGTGATGCTGCCTTTATAGCAAATGTATTGTCACAAAAAATGCCGGACAGGCTGCCTCTCAGTACAGACTTTAACCTGGACGGCAAAACAGATATACGTGATGCGGCGTCGATAGCAAATTACCTCAGAAAAAGAGGAGCATCATCCGGAAAATAAACAGAAAAGAGGAAACTGTTATGAAAATATACAATACCCTGACAGCTCAAAAGGAAGACTTCAAGCCCATAAATGAAGGCAAGGTGGGTATTTACGTCTGCGGTCCTACGGTTTACAACCGTATACACATAGGCAATGCCCGTCCTATATGTGTATTTGATGTATTCAGAAGATATCTGGAATATAAGGGCTATGATGTTACCTTTATCCAGAACTATACAGACGTAAACGATAAGATAATCAGGCAGGCAGGTATAGAGGGACTTACTCCCGAGGAAACTGCACTTAAATATATTGCCGAATATGAAACAGATGCCAGGGGGCTAAATGTCCGTGCAGCAGACAAGCATCCCAAGGTGTCTCTTTATATGGATAAGATAATCGAAATGATACAGACCCTTGTGGACAAGGGATATGCATATCAGGCAGGGGGAGACGTATACTACAGGACAAGGAAATTCAAGGACTACGGAAAGCTGTCAAAGCAGTCGATCGACGACCTGGTAGCAGGCGCAAGAGTTGAGGTCAATGACATAAAGGAAGATCCGCTGGATTTTGCACTGTGGAAGGGCTGCGGTGAGGATGAACAGCACTGGGATTCTCCCTGGGGAAAGGGCAGACCGGGCTGGCATATTGAATGCTCGGCAATGGCAAAGGACTGTCTGGGTGATACAATAGATATACACTGCGGCGGAAAGGATCTGGTATTCCCCCATCATGAGAATGAGATCGCTCAGTCAGAGGCGGCAACAGGCAAGAAATTCTCAAATTACTGGATGCATAACGGACATATTAATATAGACAACAAGAAAATGTCCAAATCCGCAGGAAACTTCTTCCTTACAAGAGATGCAGCAGAAAAGTACGGCTATGAAACTATCCGTTACCTGATGATACAAGCGCATTACAGAATGCCTATGAACTATACTGCCGAGCTGCTGGAATCCTGCAAGGCATCCCTTGCAAGACTTTACAACTGCCGTGAGAATCTGGATAAGGCTATAGCATCTGCGCAAAGCGGAAGTATAACACCGGAGGGCGAGGAAGTATTTAAAAAAAGACGTGAGCAGTTTGAAGCAGCAATGGATGATGATCTGAACACCGCTGATGGTCTTACTGCTGTATTCGAGCTGGTGCGTGATCTGAACATAATGATAAGCAGCGCAGATACGTCAAAGGAACAGCTGGTCAGGGGCGCAGAGCTTTTTGACTGCATGACAGGCGTACTGGGACTTCTCTACAACAGGGACAAGGGGGAGGAGATACCCTCTGAGGTGCTGGAGCTTGTGGAGCAGAGAAAAGCTGCAAGAAAGGAAAAGAATTTTGCGCTGGCTGACGAGATAAGGGATAAAATAGCCGCTATGGGTTATACTGTCAAGGAGACAAGACAGGGAACGGAGATCAAAAAGGCATAGGGCAGCATCTTATTCCCGGAAAGCGACCTGATAAAAAGGAAAAATCAAAATGAATCAGAGAGTAAAATACATTGTAACAGGAATGTTCATCTGCGCTGCACTCAGCTTTGCAGGGGTATCGTGCATGAAAATGCTTGCCGACAGGGATACGAAATATGTGGAGCTTTCGGATCTGGACTTAGTACAGACCAAGCCCCCAAAGGATGGGGACACCACGGCAGTTATAAAAACTACTCAGGGTGATATGAGCTTTGTGCTTTATCCGGACAAAGCACCGGAAACAGTAAAGCATTTTACCCAGCTTGCACGCAGCGGTTATTATGATGACACCTTTGTTTTCAACTCCGAGCCCGGGGTGTATTTCTCCGCAGGAAGCCCCAACAGAACAGGGGATCTTGACGAGGATGATACAGAGGGCTCACAGGAATGGGAGCAGGAGCTGAGCAATGATCTGTGGACATTTAAAGGGGCATTGTGCAGCCTGGATACCGGCAAGGAACCCGGGCTCTGGAAGCGTCTTACAGGAAGTGCCAAGACTATGAACGGAAGCCGATTCTGTGTGATGGGTAGTGTGGATTTTACAGAGGACTTCAAAAAGCAGCTTTTAGATGCCAATGATGACAAGACATTGGCAAATGCCTTTATAAAATACGGCGGAGTGCCTGCAAAGGCTCAGAAGCTTACTGTATTCGGACAGATCTATGATGGCATGGATGTGGCAGATAAACTGATGAACTTAGAGACCCGTGAGACCTCGGAAGGAATAAAAATACCTATAGAGGATGTGAAGATCAAAACTGTGGAGATCGGAACATATAAGTCTAAGGGCGGAGAAAAAAATACAACAGAGGCTATTGATGACCCAATTAAATCTTGAAGATTTATGCGAAGAATATGCCCCAAGGGCATTTGCATTTCTATCCAAATCAAAGATTTGGTGAAATGCCG
>CACZQG010000198.1 GCA_902783235.1 uncultured Ruminococcus sp. | reverse complement strand
GTTGTAGAACCTGTGGGAACAGGAACTCTCTGTGCAGAACCGATGAGCTTGCCGTTGAGCTCAGGGATAACAAGACCGATAGCCTTAGCAGCACCTGTTGAGTTAGGAACGATGTTAGCAGCACCTGCTCTTGCTCTTCTCAGGTCGCCCTTTCTGTGAGGACCGTCCAGGATCATCTGGTCACCTGTGTAAGCGTGGATAGTGCTCATGATACCGCTCTGGATCTCAGCATACTTGTTGAGTGTATCTGCCATAGGAGCGAGACAGTTTGTTGTACAGGAAGCAGCAGAAATGATGTTGTCTTCCTTTGTAAGAGTCTTTTCGTTAACGCTGAATACGATAGTCTTCAAATCATTGCCTGCGGGAGCAGAGATAACTACCTTCTTAGCACCTGCATTGATGTGAGCCTGTGACTTGTCCTTTGAGCAGTAGAAACCTGTGCACTCGAGAACAACGTCAACACCGATCTTGCCCCAAGGAAGGTTGTTTGCGTCTGCTTCCTTGTAGATCTGGAGTGTCTTGCCGTCAACTGTGATAGTGTTAGCCTCGTCATCAGCAGAAACTGTGTGAACATTTTCACCGATTCTTCCGCAATAGCCGCCCTGAGCTGTATCATACTTGAGGAGCTGAGCCAGCATTGAAGGCTTTGTAAGATCGTTGATAGCAACTACCTCGTAACCTTCTGCGCCGAACATCTGTCTGAATGCGAGACGGCCGATACGGCCAAAACCATTAATAGCAACTTTTACTGACATTGGAAAATACCTCCTAATAATTTGGCAATGATATAATTGCCTGATATATATATTGTACACCAAAATGAGAATAATTTCAAGTACTTTGATAAAAAAATAACCGATTTTTTGAAAAAAGTTTGCCTGAAATAGTATTTTTCTCAAAAAATCGGTGTATTTTATGTTAAAAAATTCTAAACCTGTATTTCGTGTCCGGGTTTCCACAGAAGCTCTGTAAAAGTAAGAGCAAAGCTCCCACGGGACTGCTGAGAAACAGGGCACTGAGCAATGCTTATTTTTTAAGCAGATTTTTAAGTCTGTTCATAGCCTCAATCGTGTTCTCTCTGTCACCAAAGGAGGTGAGTCTGAACCAGCCCTTACCGTTTTTGCCGAAGCCCTCACCTGGAGTGCCCACAACATTTATTTCCTTCAGGAGATAATCAAAGAATTCCCAGCTTCCCATATTATTCGGGCATTTGAGCCATATATAGGGAGAATTCTTGCCGCCTGTATACTTGATGCCCAGCTCATCCATAGTGTCTGCAATTATTTTAGCATTTTCCTTGTAGTAGGATATGTTTTCCTTTATCTGCTTCTGTCCCTCTTCCGAGAATACAGCCGCAGCCGCACACTGTACAGGATAGGATACACCATTGAACTTGGTGGACAGTCTTCTGTACCACAGCTTATAAATATTGGTGCCGTCAAGCTCCAGCTCCTTGGGGATAACTGTATATCCGCATCTTGTACCTGTAAAGCCTGCTGTTTTTGAAAGTGAACACATTTCAATAGCGCAGGTCTTAGCCCCTTCGATCTCCATAATGCTTCTGGGGATATCATCCTCTTCTATAAATGCTTCATAAGCCGCATCATATATGATAAGGGAGTTATTCTTGTTTGCGTAGTCCACCCATGCCTTCAGCTGAGTTCTGTTGTAGCAGGCACCTGTAGGGTTATTGGGAGAGCAAAGGTAAATAATATCAGCCTTTACATTTTCATCGGGAAGAGCGCAGAATCCGTTTTCCTCGGTACCGTCCGCATACAGTATCTTTCTTCCTGCCATTATATTGGAGTCAACATATACCGGGTATACAGGGTCGGTCACAAGTATAACATTGTCCTGAGAGAATATGTCACCGATATTTCCCGCATCGCTTTTTGCACCGTCATTTACCAGTATCTCATCAGGGGAAACATCTGCTCCCAGCTTCTTATAATAACCGGATATAGCATCACGGAGAAAAGCATATCCCTCGTAATCCGGATATCCCTTGAATGTCTCCTTGACACCCAGCTCGTCGCAGCCTTTTTTCATTGCCTCCACCACAACAGGTGCCAGAGGGAGAGTAACATCACCGATACCAAGTCTTATAAGCTTTGTATCAGGATTTTCCTGCATAAATGCGTTTGTTTTCTTTGCAATGTCTGCAAAGAGATAGTTTGGAACCAAGTCCTCAAAATGCTTGTTTACTTTTGTCATCTGGTTTTGCTCCTTTATATTTGATTTTAGGCAATACCGCACAAAGATTGTGCGTCAGATGCGAAGTCAGATTTTTCTTTAGATTGTACAAAATCGATGCAGGCATACTGG
>CACZQG010000197.1 GCA_902783235.1 uncultured Ruminococcus sp. | reverse complement strand
TATAGCCGCTCAGAAGGGTAAACAGATCGATCCCCCTACTCTTGACGATATTGCCAAAGCCTTCAAAAAGTATCATATAAAGGAAGGTCCTAATCCGGTAGTTATCAATATGGCATACTCTTTGGGCGAATATTGTGTTGAGCACGGTGCGCATCCCCAGGAGTCTCTGTACTACTACAGTATTGCCTATAACCTCACCCGTGATGAAAAGATCAAGGAAAAACTTGACAAGTTGGTGGAGGAAGCAAGAGCACTGGCGGAACAGCAGCAGAAAAAGGATCAAAACTGATAACTAAAATGCCCCCGACCGTTGGTCGGGGGCATGGTTTTATTGCAAAAGCTGTAAAGCATCCTGAGGACGTGTATTTGCCTGTGCAAGCATCGACTGTGCCGACTGCTGTAAGACGTTGTTCTGAGTGTATGCCATGATTTCCTTGGCCATATCCGTATCCTTTATTCGGCTTTTGGCGGCAGAAACATTTTCCACAGATGTATTGATATTATTTATAGTATAATCGAGTCGGTTTTCTTTTGAACCGTAATCTGCTCTTACAAGTGATATGAACTCTGATGCATTTCTGATGCTTTCAAGATTACTTATTGCATTTTCCTGTGTAGAAATATCAAATGTAACGGCGTTTTCATAACCTGACGTTTCGTTATTTCCTACTATTGCATTAAGGTTGATTGTCTCATATTCAGGAACAGTAACCGTGTGTGTACCGCCAGTAGTTGTAACTGTACCTGTCTCTGCGTCCGCACCCGAAGAATTTCCGGAGACATCCCAAACATGGTACTGTCCGCCGGGTGTTGTATATGTATGAGTTTTAGCACCTGTTTGAATTACTTGCGTTACAGATTTAAACAGTTTATCAGTGTGCATATCATAAATATTTATAGCCAACTTATCTGCTCTTTCGGATGTTTCACCTACCTGCAAAACTATTTCTTTGTTATCGGGTTCTTGTACAGTTATCTCCGTATCTTCCGGAATAGAATATTGACGACCTTTTGTTATTATATTTGCTGTATTATACTCCTCGCTCCCAAGTTGTTGCTTTATCTGAGCGGGATCAAGATCCGAGGCTCCTACAAAAGCATCTACTGGCTGAGTTTTGGTATAATATATTTTTTTGTCTATAAAACAAGATATTTCATTATTATGGTTTGATAATTCGGTATTCAGTGCATTTTTTAGTGCATTAGCCGTCACTGATCCTTCATCATCATCTCCCTCTACAAATTTTGGCATAGGAGAAATCCTAAACGTTCCGTTGTTATAACCAAAATCATTCTGCATATAAGGTTCACTTGACGAAATACCCAATTGGCTTCTTATATATTCATCAGAAGGAACAGGATCGTTTGATGCAATAAAACTTTTTGGTCCTTCAGCATAGTAAATAGCCTTTCCTTCAAGACAACTCTTGTCATTATTATTCTGCAATATATACTTTCCTGTTTGTTCAGCAAGATATACCACTGTACTGTCTTTACCTGTTGAAAGGCATTTTGAATCAGGTAGATTATTGCAGTCTTTAAGAAATTCGCTATATCTTACCGGTGTTTGCACTTGAATGATCTTCTTAACATCACGCATTATAGCATCAGCTTTAAAGAGATCATTCCCGTTGAAATTCGCCGTTTCGGCTATACGGTCTATCTCTGCACCGAGATGGTTCATTTCTTTTTGTAAAGCAGCTCTGTCAACCTCGTCATCAAGGATACCATCAGCAGATTTCTCTGCAAGCTCTGTCATTCGGACGATCATATCCTGCATTTCACCAAGATATCCATCGGCGGTTTTAACAAGATTTACTCCATCGCCACAACCGTCTACAACATTAGTAAGAGCACTGATCTGCGCTCTCATCTTCTCAGTGATACCAAGTCCCGATGCATCATCCGCAGACCGGTTTATCTGATAACCGGATGCAAGCTTTTGCAGATTTCCGTCACCTTTTTTGCTTGACCTTTTCAAGTTGCGGCAGGAGGTGTTACCGCCTGTGTTTGTTCTTATCGACATTCCCATACTGCATTTCTCCTTTCCCTGATTATTTTTGACAGCTTCCTTGCTGCCCTTTGCGTCCATGCAGTACTATACAGCATATCTGTTGTACATAATTATTATATCATCATATCTGCTGTTTGTCAATACAACAAATATGTTTTAAAATTTTATTATATCAATACACAAACGGAGGTAGTTGAAATTATGCAGAATCACTTATACCTTTATCCTAATCTCATTGCAGTAAGGCGTTCTGTATGTACTCAGAAGGAGCTGGCGGAGAGGCTTGGTATATCACAGCAGGAGATAAGCAGATATGAACGGGGAGAGGTCAAGGCACCAATAAACTACATTTGTGATGTTGCGGATGTATGCGGTGTAAGTGTAGATCATATTCTCGGCAGGGAATCGGGAAGCAAATACGGCACCCTTCAAAATGAGTTGGAGATCATGGACATATATATGCATCTGAACAGGGAAAACAGGATAAGACTTCGTGAACGAGCACTCACACTTTTTGAGCTTCAAAAGGAAGAGTGATAATAAAAAAAGCACCGTCAAGGGTGCTTTTTTTATTATTATCAGTGTCCTATCTCGGGATCGTCGGTGTCATCGGTCGTAGTGTCAACAGGATGAGAGCCGTGGTTGCTGTTAGCTTCAACATTGTCTGTAGCTATAACGCTTTCATCGTTATCTGCTGGTGCTGCCTCTTCTTCATCATCACAGCAGCAGCTGTCACACTCAAACTCTGCGTCTATGTCATCCTCATCACAATCACAGAATTCTTCCTGCTTTTTCTTATAAACAAATACAGCAGCGGCTGCAGCGGCTGCACCTGCAAGTAAACCGAATACTAAACCTTTTTTCATTTATAATCCTCTTTCTCCGCAGTAATTTTTTAAAAGATTAGTGCCTGCGGTACACAGTTAATTCAGTAATTATATTATATCACATTATTAAATAAAAATCAAGTACTTTCCTATAAATTTTTTGTAATATACATTAAGATTGACAATGCAGTCAGAGGAGCAGTTTCACAGCGGAGGATGCGATTTCCCAGCCATATGGGGGTAACTCCCGCATTACGGGCTTTTTCCGCTTCCGAAGGATCAAAGCCTCCTTCACTGCCTATCATAAGGCTGTAGCTTTCCTTCTGCGTGTCTACCTCCGAAAACCTCACTCCGCCTTCCTCATACAGCATCAAGGGGCAGGAGCTTTCCTGTGTCATGCGTTCCAGAGCTCTGTCAAAGCTTATCATATCATCCACAGTGGGTATTATGCCTCGTCCGGATTGCTTTGCGGCAGACAGGGCGATCTTATTCAGCCGTTCCAGCTTTTTGGAAAAATCCTTTTCCTTTGGTCGGGAAACACATCGCCGTGTAAGCACAGGGACGATCCCGGTCACACCCAGCTCCACAGATTTCTGTATTATATGCTCCAGCTTATCAAGCTTTGGTATCGCCTGATAAAGGGTCACAGCTATTGTAGGCTCTGCGGCGCAAAGCTGTTGGCTCTTGATTTTTAAGAATACGCTGTCTTCGGTTATGCGTACTATCTCACATTGGTGATCTGTACCGCAGGAGCAAACGGTAAGCTCCTCTCCCGGCCGCATACGCAAAGACCGGGAAATATGTCTGGCATCTTCTCCTGTTATAACAGGCATATTTTTGTCAATAGCTTCAAGAAAAAATCTGGGCATTTTCATACTCCTTATTATTGCATGGAAATCAATTTTAACAAAATAGTTACACAACACATTTGTAGGGAACGTAGCCATCTACATCCC
>CACZQG010000196.1 GCA_902783235.1 uncultured Ruminococcus sp. | reverse complement strand
TGGCGACCCGGATGAGACTCGAACTCACGACCTCCGCCGTGACAGGGCGGCGTTCTAACCAACTGAACTACCGGGCCGAATATGGTGGGAACAATAGGGCTCGAACCTATGACCCTCTGCTTGTAAGGCAGATGCTCTCCCAGCTGAGCTATGCTCCCACATTGTTACTCTCAGATGTTTTTTGATCACTCTCGTCAAGCAACAATAATATTATACACTAAATCAAAGCATTTGTCAAGGGTTTTTTCAAAAAAATTTTATTTTTTTATACTTCTAAGCTCAGACGACGTAAATACGTACTTTGTACCGCAGAAATGACAGCTGACCTCAGTTTTTTCCTGCTCATCAGCCATTTTCTCCAGCTCCTGTTTGCTGAGGGAAGACAAAATATTGATAGTTCTTTCCTTGCTGCAGCTGCATTTGTATTTTGGTTCATATTCGTCAAGTATGTTCGGCTCCAGACCATCCAACAGCATAAGTGCGATCTCCTCCGGACTCTTTCCGTGCCTGAGCATATCTGTTACGGATGTAACGCCCGAAATATTCTTTTCGATCTGAGCTATGGTCTTCTCACCTGCAAAGGGAAGCAGCTGTATCAGAAAACCTCCGGCACAGTTGACCGTAAGATCAGGATTTACCAGCACTCCCACCCCGCATACAGTGGGCACCTGCTCACTTGAGGCAAAATAGCTGGCTATATCCTCCCCTATCTCTCCGGATACTATGGGTACAACACCGCAGTAAGGCTCTTTCAGTCCCAGATCCTTAGCAACTGACAGTGTACCGTCTGTTCCCACTGCACCACGCACATCCAGCTTTCCTATGCTGTTCAACGGTATCTCCACCACCGGATTATCCACACAGCTTTTCACATTGCCCAGCCCATCGGCTACAGCTGTAAGTGTACCGGCAGGACCGCCGCCATTTATTCGTACAGTTACCGAGTCCTGCTTGCCCTTCAGTCCATAGCCCATCATAGATGCAGCTATGGTAAGTCTTCCCAGTGCGGCAGTTACCACTGCACTTGTCTGATGTATTCTTTCTATCTCACTTACTATATCCGTTGCGTCTATCGCCATTGATACTACCGATGCGTCTTTTGATATAGCTCTTTTAAGTATTCCCATTGTCATGCTCCTTTTTTGCAATATATATTACACGTTCGCAGCAGTCATCCGGCGGTTCAAGGCTGTTTTCCCCGAATAAGCCCAGCACCTCAAAGCCGCATTCCCTCAGCAGCCTGCTTATGCTGTCGGCAGGATAGGCTGTTTCGGAAAAATCCTCGGAAAATCGTCTGTATCTGCCCTTTTCATCGGGGATAAAAAAGTCCAGACTAATATCCACCCTGTCACCCTCCAGAAAATTCTGCCAGACAAGATAGACCTCTTCTTCATCAAAAACAAAGGTATTGTCTGCCAATACCTCATGATGCTTGTACAGCGTATTCATGTCAAATATAAACAGTCCGCCCTGAGAGGTATACTCGTACACTTTCTCAAACACAGTCCTTACTTTCTCTATCCCCTCAAGATGGTTCAGACTGTCCAGAGCGCAGACAGTCACGTCAACCGGCTGTCCCAATTCAAGCTCACACATATCCTGGCAGATATATCGTATATTGCTGCCGCTCCGGACACGCTTGTTCTCTGCAACAGCCAGCATATCAGGTGAAATATCCGCCCCTGTCACCCGAAAGCCCTTCTGTGCAAATATCTCCGACAAGCTTCCGGTACCGCAGGCAAGGTCTAACAGAGTACCATCCCTTTTGCCGCCGAATTTCTCTATAAGGGAAATGAAGTACTCTCCACGCTGTGCGTACTCCACATCCTCCGTGAGAAGGTCATATACCGAAGCAAAAGCACCGTAGCTCTCACTCATTGTTCTTGTCTTCCAAAGCCTTCATTCTGCCGAATACTATCTGATAGCCGTCATTACCATAGTTGAGCGAGCGGTTCACACGGCTTATAGTGGCAGTAGAAGCACCTGTAGCTGATACTATCTCGTTATATACGTGTTTTTCATTAAGCATCTTAGCCACCTGAAATCGCTGGGATATGGCTTTCAGTTCAAGAACTGTACAGAGATCCTCGAAAAAGTCATAGCATTCCTGAGTATTTTCCAGGCAAAGTATAGCTTTAAAAAGATCGTCCATAGCCTTATTTTTCAATTTATCGTTCAATGTCCTTTCCTCCCTTGTGTTATTACGGATCTTCCTATATATATTTTAGCACATTACAGTTTAAAAGTAAAGAAGTTTTTAAAAATTTGCACGGAAATCAATTTTAGTAAGCAATTTGTAATAAACTATAAATTACTTAAATACAAAAGTTTAGGTCAAGCCTTTTCAAAGGCTTGCGGTGTCCAGAGGCAGAGCCTCGGTCGCTCATCGCAATGAG